>JALERM010000010.1 GCA_022764165.1 Eubacterium sp.
TATACACAAATGTGTCCCGATGTGATAGAATAGGTTTATCAAAACATAAAGGAGCAGTTTTCATGACTACTGGAGAAAAGATTAAATATTTTCGTAATATGCGTGGAATATCGCAAGAAACGCTCGGTCAGTTGTCCGGCATAAACTCCGCAACCATAAAGAAATATGAATATGGAATCCGTAATCCTAAGCCTGACCAGCTTTTAAAGATTGCCAATGCATTAGGCATCAGCATTAACATTTTCATGGATTTTGATATAGAAACAGTTTCAGATGTGTTGTCCTTACTGTTTAAGCTGGACGATCAGATTGATATGAAATTCGAGGCAGAAAAAGATGAAGAAGGTAATTTTAAACCTGCTACGGTCAGAATGTCCTTTAAGAATCCTATGATAAATAAAAAAATCTGCACTTATATGAAAGCTTTGGAAATCAGGGAAAATATGATAAATTCAAAAGATGATTATTCTGAAGAAGAATACAATGCCAGCTTGCAGCGTATCAATGAGAACATTGAAGAAATCAAGCAACACCTGCTTGATGATAGCATGGTAGTGAAAAAGGGAACAGACAGGCTTACTGTGAAAGTTTACCCAAATTGAGCGAAACTTCTTGAAATGTCAAACATAACATGATAATATCTAAGTAAACAGAAAGCACCCACTCCAAAGGTGGATGCTCCGAGTTTAGGCTAAGAAATGTCCTTACGGACACCGCCTATCCTGTGGATCAGACAGGATAGGCATTTTTATTTTCGCTTGTTTCTCTTATCGAGAAAGGCAAGCAACGCTACAATCAAGCTACCAAAGGACATCAGCAAAGCCAATATCCCAATGAAAATCGTAATGATCTCATAAGCTGTCATCGGTGCCACCTCCCTTCCTATGTATTCCGGTGAACCGGTATCATAAACTCGGGAGGCTACCACCCTGTCATGGGTACTTTCCTTAAGTAGTATCCTAACATAAGCACTTATGTTTCTGCAAGGATAAATATTATAATTCAAAATTCAAAATCTCGCACCATAGGCACGAGATTTACTCATAGCCAAGTAAATAGCATATAATTGCCTGCTGTACTTCTATCAAAGCTTTCTTAAACTCATACCCCACAAAATATTTACTGTCAATAGCAGCTGCTGACACTTCCTCGCCCCTAAAGAATGGTGGACACGGATTTAAGCAAGCATCCACATTCGCATGTATAAGACGTTCTAATGTGATTTGATAACCTTCAAAGTCATTCTTCGCCGCTGATGGGATTGAATCTGTGCAAATAATATCTTTGCCGACAACAGCTTTATCTATATCATAGCAGACACTAGCTCCGTCAATTTCATATCCTCTAGGACAACACTGTGTAAAATTGAATCCCACTAATTCCGATGCCTCTTTCCATGTATTTCCAATATTCCCCTTTGAACCCATAAAAAGACATTCCTTTTCAGAATAATCCACATATTTCTTTGAAAGAGAATACAAATCTGTTAATATCTCGCATGGATGATTTACGGCTGTCATAGCATTTATAATTGGAATATGCGAATGCTCCGCCATATACTCTAACAACGACAAATCCTTGTGACGGACAATAATCATATCCGCCCAATTTTCAAGATATCCTATCACATCCTTAATATCTTCTTTCTTGTCAAGTGCTTCCGGCGGAAACAAAATTGTATCTCCACTCAACATTTTTATTCCCTTTTCAAAAGAAACTCTCGTTCTAATGCTACTTTCCGGAAAAAATAACACAATCGTTTTCCGCTTCAGCCAATCACATTCTTCGTTATTTGCTTTTAATTTATCCGCCAATTCAAATATATGAATAATTTCCTGTTTTGAAAAATCATTCAAATGTAAAAAATGTTTCATTGTCCTGCCTCCTTAAATTTCTCCAATCTATAATGGTATTCTTCATCCAACTCCTTAACACCATTCTTATAATCATATCCAAATTTTCTGTAAAATTCTGTTGCTGTAATAGATGCAGGTATCTCAATACGAGTTGCTCTTACAAAAAACTCATCCTGTTCCAATGTATTTATGATTTTTCTTCCGATCCCTTTTCCATGAAATTCTGGCAAAACAAAAATAGTCAGCAAAATGCTTTCTGTCTTACTTCCCCAGAAACTAGAAATCGATCCCGTACCAACTATCTTACCATTCCATTCAAAGACATACATATGTGCATAGTTGGCAATATTTAGAACTTTCCCTGAATCATAAACCTTTGCAAGTTTCTCCATAGCTGCAATTCCATAATCCTTGCTATTGACCTCTAAGAAATTCCTTACAATCAGCTTGCTAACTTCATCTGCATCCTCTTCTTCAAATTTTCGTACTCTAATACAGCTTTTTACATAATCAACCAATGTCATCTTTTCATTTACTACTATATCCTCGCCAACTCTAACAAAGCCGCATTTTTCGTATAAACGGCAATTGCCTTTTTCCTGCTTTATCGTATCTAAACGCCATTCTATTGTATCTGGATAAATATCAAATAATTGTTCTATCACCGTGCTCGCAATCCCTTTATTTTGAAATTTGGGAATTATGAAAATAGGAGATATCCAATTAACATTTTCATATACCTTTTTGCCTTGATGCCATCTGACTCTCACACCCCCAACTTTTTCTCCACGAAACACAATGAAGTAAAAATCTGAATTTTCCTCAATAATCTTCTCTGTTACTCTTTTCAGGCTTTCTTTTGCCGGACTTGTATCATCATCTTGATATTTTTCATATAATGGCATAAACGCTTCTACCTGTAGTCTGTGCAGAGATTCTGATTCCCCTTCTGTTACCAATTTCAATTCAATTAAGTCACTCATTCCATGCACCTCTTCCACGCAAAAAAATCGCACCAAACATTCATTGTCCAGTGCGATAATTCCAATTTACGATGTAATATATATTAACACATCACTCACATTCTGGTTTTATGCACTAGACTAATAGACCTACCGGCTATAAGTCAATGCATTAACCTTGCAAAGCTTATAACGCAATACGTCTATAATACATGTACATATAACGTCTTGAATGTAAGTTCTGATTCATTTGTCTGCTCTCCTTGTAATTTTTAGTTAATGTACCACTTATAGTTACTCATGTCAACAATCTATTTGCAATTCAGGATAATATCTATCATATCTTGCTTTTCAAAAGCAAAACAAGGATTACCCTATCTCTCGCAGACCGGACAATCTCTGTTCTGGTATCAACCATACATAAGACTGTACGGCCACAATAGTTCAATTCCTATGATTCCTGGTTGGCAGGCAATGCCGCCGAAATCATCTGCCGGACGGCGCTCTGCATATCGGGTAACAGTCTGCGCCAATCGCTGACAAGTTTTCGTTCCTCCAGCGTCAGTTCCTTTTCCCGCAAGTCACTGTTGAAAAATTCAGCAACTATAATCCCGAACGCCTGGCAGCACCGCTCAATCGTTGAAACAGTTGGGTTATTTCCACGCTTCATCATGCTTGAGATTGTGGATTGTGAGATATTTGCTTCCTTTGCGAGCTGGTATTTTGACCACCCGCGTTCATCGAGAAGCTCCGTAATACAGGCTATCAAATCCATATCTTTCACCACCTCACCACACTTTAATTTTATACGAAAAGTGCGCATTAGCGTTAGAACGAATAGGCTTGATAATAATACTATGCTATTGCGTAGTGTCCATATAGAGTGTGGCGTTATAGGTGTACCCTAACGGAGGCGAAAGCAAAAGGGGATAATCAAAAACCACAAAGTGTCTGCGTCACACCAGCCGAAAGCACAAGGTTTCGATTAAGAAACCTTGTGCTTTCATTCCTGTCGTCTGATTCTTTTACAGAGCCCACACCTATGGTTTTTGTTGCATATATTCTGAATAATCTCATTCTATAAAATTCTCATGCATTTCCTCGCCCTTCATTCTTGCCTTTATGGCTTCCTTTCATGTCGTGTAGGTTCCGAGATGATATACCATGCCCTTAACCCCACCCATTTCAGCGGGGCGCTGGGTTTCAGTTCCCTGGTCGCTCCGGCGGCTTATGCCAGCCAGGGGGGATAGTGCCAATGCGGTTTCGGGCGGCGGCGTCAATCTCGACGCAATGACACAACAATCCTTCCGCCTTTAGTCCGCAGCCTCGTTCCACTCCACCCCGTCTTCATCTGTCCAGGTATCCGTTCCGTTATAGGTGAAGCGCCGTTCAATACGATCCATATAGGTGCCGTCCGCCAATTTGTATGCCGTTGTCGTGTCGCTGCGGAGATTCACAAGCTCCACCACATCCGGCCCCGGATAACTGGCTTCGCCCTCATCTTCGCCGCCCTTGCTGGTCTCGCCCTCGCCCTGGAACCAGCACAGCAAAAGGCCCTTGTACTCTGTATACAGGAACGTCACGCCGTCTGTTTCCTCCGCCGTGAACTCCATTTTCATGGTGCTTCCGTCAAAATCGTTGGTCATGTCGGCGGAAAGCACATTCTCGTTCAGCGTATATGTACCCGTACCGCCGTCCGCACCGATGTACCATGAGATATGGCCATCGCTTGTGATCTCCATGCTGCTGCCGAACTCCAAGGCAGCGGGGATTGCCTCCATAGCGGTGGCATTGTCTTTTTCATCTTCCACCAGATGCCACGGACCGACCAGATCTTCCGCTGTCACGGCATCCGGATTATTTTGCTCCTGTACCGATGGCGCAATGGAAATGGAAGTGTCCGTCGTTTCCCTGGTGGGAGTCTCAACGGGAAGGCTTTCTTCTTCCACAGCGGTATTTGACGGCTCCAGTGTCGCCGCCGGTTCCGTGATCGCAGGTGCTTTTTCAACGTCAACGTGGATGCTGCCCTTTGCCTTCTGCCCCACGACGACGATTGCGTAGGGACCGTCCACAGGAGCCTCCACGGTAAATTCCGTCACTGTTCCGTCTCCCTGATAGAGCGATGTTCCGTCCGGTGACGTGATCTTCATCTCCAGCGACCCTTTCACCGTCTCGAATAAAATTTTGAGCATGTCTCCCTGCTTCAGCTCCAGGGTGTGGGTGTCCGTGCCGTTCATGGTTTTGACATCCAAGTGGTAGGAATCCGCGTTCTTTGCGCTGCTGCCGTCAAAGGCGGAGCTGGACGCGCACCCCACAAGGGTCAGCAGGAGGGCGCAGACGGTTATAACGATAACGAAAAATTTTTGCTGTTTCATAATGGTTTCCTTTCCGAATTCAGATTTGGTTTGATCAAACATGATCAAGTTGCTATTTCTTATCCATATTCATCCTGGTCACATGAAAAAGGTTTGCCAGCAAGATGCACGCCAATGAGATCATCAATGGCATCATGGTCTCATTTCCGTCAAAAATGCTGACGCACAGGAAGATCACACCCGCTGCGATCAAACCTAAACTTGCTATGATGAAAAGTGTATTCAGTATTTTTTTCATTTCATTTTCTCCTTCCGATTTCTCTGCCTTCTATCGCAGACGGTCAAAATATTCAAGGTTATCTCGCTTTCGCTTGTCTATCATCACCGGTCACGCTCAAGAAGCCGTGACTTTGCCTCCGAATTGCTGTTCCAGACCGCACCCACCGTGGGGTAGCCGCCCCTGTCCGGGCAGTCTCCGCAGGTGGCAAGGCCCTTTTTCAAAACGCACTGCCGGATGGGGCACAGTTTGTCGCAAAACGGTGTCTTGACTCCCTCCGTGCGGCAGCCCAGGCAGTTGATCATATCAGGGGTGATGGGAACCCCGTTCAGCCCGCTCCAGAGCTTTGCGGTCTTTTCCCGGAGTTCGTTGTCATTGTTCAGCGTAGCGACGCGGGCATCGCAGGTTTCGCAGTCCAGTCCGCAGCAGGCAATCAAATTTTTCATGGTATTTTTCTCACTTTGCTTGCTTAATTCTTGTCGGCGTTCCTTCTGAAACATAAAGCATACTGTCATAAGCCATTTCCGGATTTTCAAATACCCTGTATGACATTGGGATCGTCCTTATGATGAGGTTGTACCCCTCTCCAAGGGATCCATTATAAATATAATCCGCGGTATATTGCTTCAGGGAAGAATCCTCCGGTATTTTCGAGAAATCCAACCAGCAGATATTAAACCCTACTCTCTTAGCCGCTTTTGCAAGAGGGTCATAGGAATAGAAGGTCTGATTGGTCCGGATTCCGTTTCTGCCGCGGGGCAAATTACAGGTCGTCTTGTAGAAATCCGTCCCGATCACATAGTAATCGTCCTCCAGTTCCTCATACAAAAGGCCGCCCATGTTCTCGTAGCCTGCAACCTTTTCGACATGCCCATTATGACCGGAAACAAAAATACATTCTCTCCCGAGCTTTTCCTCCTGCTCCAGGATCCACAGCGTATTCTCTTTCATAAATGAATCCCTCAGCGAGATATACTCCGCGCTGGCGCCTTCGCCGGAATTCAACTGACAATTTTGAATCAGTATTTCCGCCAGATGTACGCCAAGGTCGCTTTCCTCTTTTGCCGCTAAAAGCGCTTTGATCTGCTCGAAATGCGCTTGTCTCTGTGGGTAATCGTACTCCGGATTCCAGTCTTCACCGGTCACCAGAGGTTCGATCTTGGCAGCGGATACCCCCAGTTTTTCGCATTCTTCCAGAAGAAGCTGATAGGTGTACAGGCCTCTTTGCATATCAAACCCGTAGAAGCGAAGATCCTCCCCTTTCGGAGCTTTCTCATTGTATTCCCGCATATAGGAAATGAGCGCAGCCATTTCATCTGTACGGTAAATCGCAAATCCGATGTTTGCCGCCGCTTCCTCGGCAGTGCCGGTGCCGCCGTGAATATATCGGTTTACCATCTCACATCCGCCGAAATCGCCTTCCAGTGCGAATGCTTTTACGCCTTCGTTTTCTACCAGCAGTTGAAACACATCCAGCTTCAACTGCTGGAATTCGCTGTTGCCATGAGATGCCTCTCCCAGTGCGACTACCCTTACCCCTTCCGGAATTGTCAGGCTTTGGACAGGTTCTGCGTATTTTGCAAATTCTTCCGGGTCCGCACTTTCACCGGTTCCAAATCCGCCGAAATATGTAAATACCTCAGCCAAAAGAAGCACCGTGATGAAAATGCACAGGAAAACGGTACGGAACACCCGGCCCTTCTTTTTCTTTCTATTTTTGACTACGACAGCAGCGGTCACCAGGCCCAGAGCGACCCAGGGCAAAGCGGCAAATAAAAAATCAATAAATCCATTCCACATAGGTGTTCCATTCCTCTCATTTTCTCATTCGTGCTTCTTCCCGAAACACATTCCGATGACCAGCCCGGTGAGTATCCCCATAGACAGGGTGACGCCGATGTACTCCGGGAAAATGGCGCCAACGGCGGCCCCGAAGCACATCCCCAGGCTCATCCCCATGGCCTCATAGCCGTTTTCCTTTTCCTGCTTCTTTTTCTTTTCTGCCCGTCCGGCGAAGAACACCGCCAAAGCGATCCCGGCCACCACCAGCGGCACCGCCGCCATCATAAAGTCACGCATAAATTTTCACTCCTTTTTCTTTTAAGACACCACTGCGCAAAGACCGCCTGACGGCTTTGTGAGGTGTTGCCTTTACTCTACAACAAAATCTGTCCAATCAATATGGTTATACACCATCACATCATATGACTTTTTCATTCCGATTTTTTCATAAAACGGAATTGCATTCTCGTTTACACAGGTGTACATGAAGATGCTCTCTTTCCCACCTGCTAATTCGAGTAATCTGCCGACCAATGCTTTTCCAATTCCTTTTCCCGTGTATTCGCGAGCCACTCCCAAATCTGTTATAAAAAGCCAATACGCAAAATCTGTTATTCAAAAGCATACGCCGATTATCTCATGAGTCTCATTCCTTGCAACAAGGCTAATAGAAGCCTTATTTACTAATGTACCTATACGTTCTTCAAATCTTTCTTTTGGATATTGGGAACCTAAGTCCGTATGTTTCAAGAAATCAATATATTCATCGGCTGCCAGCCTTTCTTCTCAAATTACATATCCATTACGCTGCCTCATATTTCCCCTCCGTCAGATTTCATTACCTTCTATAAGCTCATTATCAAGGCATTTCGAGTTAAGAAGTATCTTTCTTCCATATTCTTGGCCAAACCGTGCCGTTACTGTAAAGGATAAAAAACAATAGAAACTCGTTTTTCTGAATTCGCCGTTTGCGATCAGAACATCCTGCACAACGCCGCTCAGTTTGATCTGAAAGTCTGTTTCGCTATATCCGTTCCGCCCGTAAAACGCTTTGCGTCTTTTCCTTATTTCAGTGTCCGGGGAGGTATCCTCACACGGTTCAATGGAAACGATGAGCTTTTTCTCCGGGTATCTGTTCCTGATTTCCTTCAAGATTGCGCTGCCGTACCCCTCCCTACGAAGGCTCTCGTCCACCGCCAGAAACATGAGAAACAAAAGTTTGCGGTTGACAGCGAAATACGCAAAGCCGCATGGAATATCTCTGTCATAAAAGCCCCAAAACTGTGTGTTCCATAGCTTGGACATCAAAACCATCAGGAAAAAAGGCATCCTCTCGTTTTTAGGGAACGCCTCAAAATAGATGCGTTTTATGTCTTGGCTGCTTAACCTTACTTTCTCAATATCAAGCCGCATCCATCATTCCTCCGGAAAAAACCCTTAATCGTGATATATTTTCGCAATATTCATCATGCATGAATTTACCCTTCTTTCTTACAATTTCTTTACCATCTGCATTTCCCGGAATTGTCTTCCAGAAAACGAGTACGCAACCTCTTTGATCTCTTCAAAGCTAAGATCAGAGTACATCCTGCGCGCGATTGCGTTATCCAAAGACACGCTGATATACAACCTATCGGCATTGTGTTTTTTCTTAAAATAGTCCAGAAAGGCCACGACCGCCTGTTTGCTATACCCTTTCCCCTGATACTGCTTTCCGATCATAAAACGACTCATAGACCATCCGGGAATGGTATCATCAAAATCATATAAGATAAACCCGACCATCGTATCTTCGTGATAGACGCCTAAAGTATATAATCCATCTTCGTAAGCGGCTTCAACCAATGACCGCTTGTTATCCGCGACAAACCATTTTTGACTGTCATCGACAGTTAGAGATATACAATCCCTGTAGTTTGAACGATCGATTTCTCTAAATTCCATCATGTAACTCCTAATCTTTCTCCTTTATCGCCGCCCAAGATAGCGCAGTGTATGCCGCTTGTATTCCCGGGATGCCCGCCCTCCAGCTATCCTTCATACAGAGAACGGAAAGGAGAAAGATCAAATCACCGAGCATCCCGATGATAAAGCCGGTAAAACGTGCGTTTGCCGCAAGACAGCTCCAGCCGAACGCTATAGTCACAAGCTGTGCAATCACAACGCCCAGCGTTGCCATGCTCATCAGCAGTTCCACTGTGTGAATGGACTTTTCTTTCCGCTGTCCTATTTGCCGCGTCCGGATGCCGCGGCGCTTCTGCGCCAGCATCTTGGCAAAATATATGCCGTAAAACACTGCCAGCACAAAAAGGGCAGGCAGGGGATAAGAGAGAATTTCTTCCACCGGATATTCCATAATGCAACTCCTCTAATGAATTTTGTTTTAGCCATTACTTTTTTCTATTCTTCCTTGTGGAGGCCACCCGTATAAACGGCACAAGCAGCAGAACACATACCAGAACAGAACCGCCGAACTGCCCATAAGACATCCACACATTTGATTCCGGCGGGCAGGGATAAATCACCGCCACAACCACCCGGAAAATCCAAAGGGCCAGCAAAAAGCCGTAGAGATAGAACACCTCCGGATTCTGCGCGAATACCTTTTTGCCCCACAGAATGACGGTAAGGCTCAGCCCCGACAGTAAAAATGAAAAGCATAGGTTGACATAATTGATGGGAACCACCAGCGTTTCATACGGTATATACGAAGCCCAGCCAAACATCCATGGTACGGTAAAATGCCACAGTCCCACAAGCAGGCTTATCGCCGCGCCCACATAGTACATGATTTGATATTTTTTCATCGGTTTTCACCTGCCTTTCAAAGCCGGTTCCCTTTTGCGAGCAGTTATTCGGAACAGATAGAGGAAATAGACCAGCAAGACGATAAACTGTACCGCGCCCAGAAATATCTCAAACTGCGCGGAAGCCTCCCCGCTGATGAAGGAACAGAAGTCATGCAGAGCGTGGAGCAGTACGCAGGGGAGAAGACTGCCGCTTTCAGCGAA
>JALERM010000141.1 GCA_022764165.1 Eubacterium sp.
ATTTTTGACCGTACATATCTATCATTGGTGGCATGTCTCCCGTGTCTACACTATTATGACAACCTGAAAAAGTCACAATCAAAAATAGGGACAGTAATAAAGATATAATTTGTTTCATCCTAACACCTCCACAAACTGAAATTTACCGGTACTCCTTAATCATCATTACAATAACGAAAGTTAAGAGTATTGTGGAGACCAAAATCGTTTTTATACCCCAGATATTAGATAGGACTCCTCCGATTCCGGCTCCGATTGCAAAATCTAAAGCTCTCTGATGTTTGCAATGTAAATGAACACCTCCATAAATTCAAATCTTCTGTTGCTTTCAGTCTCTCCACAAGACTGAAAGTTATCTTACTTAAAGCTCCAGTCAGCATATGTCTCATCATGGTAATTCGGATAAGTCACATATGTGATTTCTTTTTCCTTCTGCTCTATAAGATCATACAGCTTACAATCCGAAAGGACTGTGCAGAAAGATATTTCTTCAGCTTTGCATCTCTCTATAGATTCTTCAGTAATTCCCTCATATCTACGCTTGTTGTCTATTACAACCATAACTTTTCCTCCGCAGTGGCGGAATGCCGGCGGTCTCACGGTTGTCTTCCTATCTACACAAGCTTTTTTTCTTAACATAGTCTCCATTTCCTTATACCGTTTTACCTAGTCAGAAATTGCAGCAGCTGCAGCATTTATCTCTACTGATTCATCCAGATAAAACCAGTCTGATATTCCGGTATCATCATTAAGACGATCAACGTCAGCCTTTATCGTATCCAGGTATGCTTTAAATGGTGTGTCGTTCAAAACTAATCCGAAAGATGTGATTCTGATAAACGGTTCTGAAAAACCTTCCGGCAGTCTGCCTTCCCCTTCCATAAAATCCTGAAATGTTTTTTCTATTTCTGTACGTGCATCTGCAATTTTCTGTTCTTTTGATTTAAATAGTTTAAACATTGTATGCGCCCCTTTCTTCAAGTACATTACAGAATTCAATCTTACTTTCTTTAGTTTGAAAAGATATTCGCAAATTCAAATTCACCGCGTAGTTGATTGATTTATGTCAACTGTTCACGGTCTTGTTTATTATATAAAAAACGTCTAACTTCCATGATTTTTTTAGAACCAATACCATCTATTACAACATAATAAATAACAAAATTCTTAACATAAATACGATAGTATTTGTATTGCCTTTCTTTTACAGAGCGAAATGGTTCAAATGATTCCGCAATAGGTAATCTTTCCATTATCGCTTTTTCAACTGCATCTAATAAATCATTTGCCGCTTTTTCATTATGCAAAGTTTCTGATATATATAACTTTTTGTTCTAAATCCTCGTAAAATAAAGGTAAATACCTTAATTCATACTGTGTATCAGCCATTTACCCTCCTTCGAAGATTTGAAAAAACTTCTTCATGTGTATATCTTTTTTCATTCTCTGATGCGTATCTGTCCGCCTCGTCCAATGCAGCCTCAACACCATCTGTAAGTTTCGAGTACGCCTCTAAGCTTAATACAACCATTGCACCATATCCATTCTTTGTTAAAAATACCGGTTCTCCTCCTCCAACCGCTTTTTCAATATCAGGAAATTTATTTCTCAAGTCCGAAACTGGTCTTATCTGTATCATAGCAACCTCCTTATCCAAATTCTATCATAATTTTATCTTGCCAAATTAATTATAACCCTTATTTCTCTTTTTATCAATCACTAAGAAATATATTTTCTATGGGACATTTTCACATTATTCTGATTTACCATAGCATATCTAAGCGTTGTATCTATCTGTTCATGTCCAAGTATCTTCTGTACTTGTTCTATCGGCATTCCCTTTTCAATTGCTCTAGTTGCCATAGTTCTCCTGAATATATGTGGATGCACCTTTTCTACACCTAACTTCTTACCCATTTCTCGCAAGCGTAATTCTACACCACTTTCAGTAAGTCTATTGTGTGGTTTATTCAGAGAAACAAATAATGCACTATTATTATCTGTCCTTGATTCGATATAGTTTATCAAATGAATCTTTGTCTTTGCATCAAAATAAGCTTTACGTTCTTTATCTCCTTTTCCATAAACAACACATTCACGTTCTGAGAAATCTATATCATCAATGTTCAATCTTACCAATTCACCTACCCGAATTCCTGTCGAAAGCAAGAAATCAATCATTGCCCTATCACGTAAATTATTACAATTATCCCTAAGGATCTCAACTTTCTCATCTGAAATAGTATCTTTTACAATAATCGCTGTCTTCACCTTATGAATTCTTTTCATCGGACTTTTTATTATATAATCTTCTTCCTCCAACCAAGAAAAGAATGTGGAAAGGCTTCTACGAATATTATTAATAGTCACCTTTCCACAATTATTTATTGCTTGATACTCTACAAGATATTTTCGTAACATTTCGGTAGATATCTTTATCACCGGTATGTTAATTGACTCCAGCATCTTCTCAATATTACACCTATAATAGCGTATCGTTTTGTCAGAACATCCTTCTAAATGCTTGGCAGTTAAAAACATATCAAGAAATTCCTCATTACCGGTTTGTAAATAGTCAACTGTATTATTCTCTGACAAACGATTTATTAAAACTTCTTGCAATTTCTGCATCTGTGATGCATTTAGTACCTCTGCCATATCATTGATAATGTTATAGATTTCTTTACCCATAAAAACACACCCCTTTTTGAAGGAGTATAGCGCAGAAAAATCAGCACATCAACAGAGCGCATTACTGGAATTTACAAGGTTATCCAATATCTCTGAATTATCCCGCATTCGCCTAATCCAACTTCATCTTTTACTTCATTTTCCAATTCTCCGCCATTTTTTACAATTGTCAGTCGTGAAGCATCATTGGATTTATCACAGGTAAGAAGAACCTTTTTTTCTCCGTATTCTCTGCAAATAACCAACAATAATTTTAACATTTCACCGGCATATCCTTTCCGACGCTCTGATGGCAAAATGCTGTAACCAATATTTCCGCCGTATTGCAGTAAAAACGGTGATAAAGGATGCCTATAATCAATAATCCCCACGACCTTATCATCTTCAATTCGAACTCCCAAAAACACCTCTGACGGCACATATCCTTCTCCATATTTTCGTTTCAATCGATTTTCGAAGTCAATCCACTCGGTAAATGAGTCAACTTCTTCAAGACCCGCACAACCATCAAAACTGTCGTTATTTGCAAGCATGTCTTCTTTGTATTGCATAACTTGCTCTGCATATTCACAGGTAGGTCTAACTAGTTTCAAATACATTATCCTGTCCTCCGTAAATTCAAATAAACACGTGCTTTCAACTCATAGAAAAGCTGAAATTTATCTTCCTGCCAATGATTTTCCAACAACATAAACTCCAACCAGCATTTCTGCAATTGACAATCCCAATAGTAAGCCTGAAATAAAATCTTTAAAATTCGAACCCCCAAATGCATATGAAAGAGCCTGTAATGCAATACCCATTACAATAAGTATAATTCCATATAACAAATTTTTTTGTTTTTCCAGTTCTTGTGTTCTTCTTAGCAAATCTAAAATTTGTTCATCATCATAAGTACGAACACTTTTTTC
>JALERM010000170.1 GCA_022764165.1 Eubacterium sp.
ACAGCCGGATTGGTTCCAAGTTGTATTTTCGTAGCCGAAAAAGGATTCTCCCCACCGTACACATAGCGTTTTCCATAAAGAATATCATACTGAAGAGCCTGCAGATCCAGCTGATAATTTCTGCTTCCTTTTCTGGTCTGATGGTAATTGAAAACTGTACCCTCGTGGATTCCCAGACGATTGAAGACTTCCGCCGCCATCTGATAAGCAGCCAGATTCTTGTCTTTCTTTTTCATCTCAAAATTACTCCACATCACATATTTTGTCTGGAACAGATATCGGTTCTTCATATCTTCCACTTTCAGATCCATGGTCGGAAGATGATCGCCATACATCACCAGTACCACACGCTCATCATATTCTGCCAGACGATCCGTCAGTTCTTTGACAAATTGATCCATCTCGTAAAGCTGATTCACATAATATTCCCAGGCATAATTTTTCTCCTGCGATTCAGCTCCGCTCACCTGAATCACCGGATCTGTCAGTACCGGCTCTTCCGGGTAATCTCCATGTCCCTGAACAGAAATAGTATACACATAATCCGGACCTTCCGTGGATTCCATCGCCTTCACAATCTCATCTGTCAGAATATGGTCTTTCACCCAACCCATCTCAGTAGTGTCACTGATATCAGGCATGTATTCCTCAGAAGTAAAGGTATCAAATCCCAATCTGGCAAATACCGTTCTTCTTCCATAAAAATTTGCCTCATTATTATGAATCGCATGGGTTCCATACCCCAGTTCTTTCAGAACATACGCAGCACTTTCACAGGTTTCCTCTTTCAGAATAGATTTATACGGATACTCTCCCGCTCCGAAGTACCGAAGACTCATTCCCGTAATAGATTCAAATTCTGTATTGGCAGTTCCTGCTCCTACCGCCGGTACTTTATAGTATCCGGATGAATATTCCTCCATCAACTTGCGGAAGTTGGGAATCGGATCCTCTGAAAATTCCAGAAAATTCACCTCTGTCGGATCAATAAATGTTTCCAGCTGCAGGAAAATAATATTCACATCCAGGTTTTTCTCCTTGGTATCCTTAATTTCTCCTTCACTTTCCACGATCTCATTCATCAGCTCTTCTGAATATCCGGTAGGTTCATTGATCCCCGTATCGAAAATCGTGGTAGCCAGGCAGTAAGGATAACCATAATCCTGATAAGCATAGGCAATATTGCCAAAATAATTGGACAATACACGTTTTTCCAGAGCCAGTCTGGTAGTGCCGGCAAACGCCAGCACCCCCACAATAATCAGTGGAATATTGATCCAATAGCGGATTTTTCCCTGATATTTCCATCCTTTCCGATACAGACAAATCAGCCCCAGAATCAGGAAAGCAAATGCAATCAACACCACAACCACCATTACCGGTGACAGATACTTATTCATGATTTTAATCGCATCGGTAAGCAATTTCAAATCCGGCCCTGTAAATGGAGTAACACGGTTCATTAAGAGAAACCCGTTGATACATCCCAAAACAAACCAGAAAAGTCCTACAACCATACGTGCCAGTATCCTGCTTCGAAACAGGTACACCACAAGACTGGTGGTAAAAATCAAATAGGCATTATACAGGAAAATCAAAGGACTCCCTGTCATATACTGCCAGGATTCTATCAAAGAATGCCTGCATATGGCTTCTATCACAAAATAGAGTACACAGCAGCCCAAAAACTGCAATGGTACAGACAACAAGTTACAAATCCGAATCACCAGCTTACGGTCGGTTTTTTTCAGACTGAATTTTTTCATTCTGCTCTCCAGCTCCTATTCTAGCGCAACTGCTGCAATCTTTCTTTTACCTGTTCCATCATCTGTGTGTATTTTTCCAGTTTTCCTTTTTCCTCGTCAATTTTAGCCTGCGGTGCTTTGCTGATAAAGCGCTGATTTCCCAGCATACCATTGACACGGGCAAGCTCTTTCTCCAGTCTGGCTTCCTCTTTTTCCAGACGCTGGATTTCTTTTTCAATGTCCACCAATTCAGCAAACGGAATATAAATCACTGCCTGATGAATCACTGCAGACACAGCATCCTCTGCGATTCCGCTTTTATCTTCCTGTACCAGTACCTCACTGGCATAAGCCAGCGTTGAGAAGAATACTTTTCCCTTCTCAAAAGTCTTTCTTACGGACGCATCCTCGGATACTACATATACGGTTGCTTTTTTACTTGGCGGTACATTCATCTCTGTTCTCACGCCACGGATACTTCTAACAGCTGACTTGATCAGTTCAACGTCTTTTTCTTCTTTCTCGAAGTTCCATTCTTCCTTCCATTCCGGCCAGGAAGCGATCATGATGGATTCTTCTTCCGGATTCAGTGTACAGTAAATCTCCTCTGTAACAAACGGCATAAATGGATGAAGCAGTTTCAAAGCTCCGCCAAGTACCGTCTTCAAAGTCCAGAGAGCTGCCGCTTTTGTGGTATCTTCGTCATTGTACAGACGCGGTTTTACCATCTCGATATACCAGTCACAGAATTCCTCCCAGATAAAGTCGTATACTTTCTGTACGGCGATACCCATCTCATATTTTTCCATGTTATCTGTTACTTCTTTCGCAACCGTATTGAACATGGAAAGAATCCATTTGTCCACATCTGTCATCTCTGCTGCCGGCATCTGTGCCGGAACTTCCGCTTTCTCCAGATTCATCATAATGAAACGGGAAGCATTCCATACCTTATTTGCAAAGTTTCTGGAAGCTTCTACGCGCTCATAATAGAAACGCATATCATTACCCGGAGCGTTTCCGGTGATCAGTGTCAGACGCAGTGCGTCCGCTCCGTACTGATCAATGATCTCCAGGGGATCAATTCCGTTGCCCAGAGATTTGCTCATCTTTCTTCCCTGGGAATCCCGTACCAGTCCGTGAATCAGTACATGATGGAACGGAGATTTCCCGGTCTGCTCCAGAGAGGAGAATACCATACGGATTACCCAGAAGAAAATAATATCATA
>JALERM010000015.1 GCA_022764165.1 Eubacterium sp.
CCAACTTAGAGGCGATGGTTTCGGCAATCGACTGGCATGAGCCAGTAGAAGAGCCATAAATTACGATTGTTGTTTTCATTTGTCTATCTTACTTTTAGTTACATTTATTTTCGGGTGCAAAGATACATCCTTTTTCCATCATTTGCAATACCTAAAAATGATGGTTTTGCAGAAATACCTAAATATGGGGATAGATAAAAAGTTTTAGGACGATTCATCCTAAAACTTTCTTAAATATAATAGTCTATATCTTGCCGATAAAGTATAAAAAAGCATAATTTCGGCAGAATATAATATACTATATCTTGCCGAAACCATTATTTTTTGTATTTTTGCACAAAATATCAAATACAAGAAAATAATAGGAAAGGAAGAAAATATGATTGTAGGAAGAAAAGAAGAAATAGCAGAACTTGATAAGCTGTACTATAGCGACCGCCCCGAATTCGTAGCAATATATGGACGTCGTCGTGTAGGAAAGACATTCCTTATCAAACAAGCACTGAAAGATCGTATCACCTTTCAGCATACAGGCGTGTCGCCTGTTGACCAAGATAACGACAGAAACAGACTGAAAACACAACTGGAAAGTTTCTATTATGCCCTTCTCAACCAAGGATTGGAAGGTTATAAGATGCCCAAGTCCTGGATGGAAGCATTCTTCTTGCTCGAACAGTTGCTACAAGACCAAGACAATGGCGAACGACAAGTCATCTTTATCGACGAACTTCCGTGGATGGATACCCCTCGTTCCGGATTTCTTCCAGCCTTCGAGAACTTCTGGAATGGCTGGTGTAGTGGCAGGGACAATATCATGCTTGTGGTTTGCGGTAGTGCTACTTCCTGGATTCTCAGTAATCTATCAAGAAGCAAAGGAGGACTCTACGGACGCTTGACTGCAGAAATCAAGCTCTCACCCTTCACTCTGAAAGAATGCGAAGAGTATTTCGAACATGCTAACATCCAAATGAGTCAATACGACATCCTGCAAAGCTATATGGTCTTTGGAGGAATACCTTATTATATGGGGTACTTCCAAAAAGGGTTAAGCTTCGAGCAAAATGTAGATAAGATTCTTTTTGGTAATAGACCTAGACTGAAAGATGAGTTTAACAGGCTTTTTGCTGCAATCTTCAACAATCCGGAAGATAGCAAAAAGGTAGTACGTTTATTGGCAACCCGCCATTCCGGTTTCACTCGTGAAGAAATCAGCCAAGCCACAGGTCTCCCTCTGGGAGGAGGTTTGTCTAACACCCTTGCAGCTTTGGCTGAAAGTGATTTCATCACAAGCTATTCGCCATACGGGATGCCCAAAAGTACAACATACTATAAACTGATAGACAACTTCTGTCTCTTTTGGCAGAAATACGTCGAACCCCATGGAAAGGAAACCGGTTTTGTAAGCGACAACATGACTTCTGATGTATTAAAAGCATGGCATGGAGTGGCCTTCGAAGAAGTTTGCTGGCAACATTTCCAGCAAATCAAGCAGGCTCTTGGAGTTGCTGGCGTAAAAACCTCGATCTCTGCATGGAACGTGAAAGGAACAGAGGAGAAAGAAGGCACCCAAATTGACCTGCTGATCATCAGAAACGACAATGTAGTAAACTTATGCGAGATGAAATTTGCCAGCGCTCCTTATACCATCAGCAAGGAAGAGGAACAGCGCTTGCGCCATCGCATAGAATCCCTAAAAGCAACGCTTTCTCCCAAGCAGTCCATTCATCTCACGATGATTACAACCTATGGGGTGGCGTATGGCAAGCATAGTGGAATAGTTCAAAAGGAAGTTAAAATGGAGGATTTGTTTAAATAAAACAGACGCAGAGTCCTGCTGGCATTACAGCCGGTAGGATTCTGCGTTTTTTGGATGCAGCAACATATACATAGATCTCAAAAGAATAAGCTAAAGAAAAAACTCAAAAGTTTAATTCAATTAAAAAAAGCAAAAAACTTTGGAAGTTATAATCTTTTGCACTATATTTGCACACATATAATTAAAATGTAAGTAATATGAGTACAACAATAAAAACAAAATCTTCCGCTTCTATAAGAATAGATACGGATTTGCTCAATATTCTAAAGAGCAATGCTAAAAGAGACAATAGAAGCCTCAGCAATTATTTGGAGACGATTCTGTTTGAAATAATTCCTCAGCAGCCAATTGACAGAACCGAAGGAATTTGTCAAGGACTCCGTGAGGTTAAAATGATAAAGGAGGGTAAATTGAAAGCAAAATCCGCAGACGAACTTTTCGATGAGCTATAAAAATCCGTATGGCTATTGATTCCAAAAGAAAAGGTAAAGCGGGAGGAGCTAGAGTTATCACATATACCACATTGGTAGATGAGAATACAGGTGAAGTATGGTTGATAGGATACGTTTTTATCGATACATTGCGTAGAATTCCAGCACCTTGTTATGGAGCATAGAAGCATAGAGAAGGCCACTTTTCCATTCGTCAGGAATATGGCATATTCCAAATTTAGCACCCAGGATAGCTCCTGCTACT
>JALERM010000018.1 GCA_022764165.1 Eubacterium sp.
TGAGCTGCGTATAGGCTAACGCTTCATCTGCATCCCCGGAAAGAGTGAACCAGGGGAACAGCACCTTGTTGTCTGTAACCTCGTAGGCAAGGCTATCCGCTCTGATAGCCTTCCGTATCAGATTTCCCTTGCCCTCGATAATTCGGTCGAGATTGGCAAGTGTGGCTTCGTCCACCAGTCTCAGAGGTATCTCCACCGTCAGCTTATCGGAATCCTCACTTCCTTCCTCCAGGTCTTCATCCGCTGCAGTCGTTTCTGTGGAATCGGTCTGCTCTGCAATGTGAAGCTGCGTCTTTGCGGTGAAGCCCATCATCTGCAATCCGGCAACCACGCCCTTGACCGTTTCTGCATCTGTGTCCTCCGTCCAACTCAGAACACCGTCCTTGCTGATGGTGAAGGAGCCAATTTGGTAAGCACAGGTGGGAACCCTCTTGTAAACAACCTTCTCCTGGATGATTTCCGAAATGACCTGTGCCATCTGTTTCCGCTGTTCCCCTGCAAGTGTGTAATGTAATCCGTTCATGTTCATACCTCCATGTAAATGTAGTTTTGGGGTATGTGTATGTTCGCTCTGCTGCCGGAATATAGCAAGTCATTTCTCTGACATATACTGCACAAAAAAGAGCCGTGACCGGGCAGTTTTCGCTGTCGATCATGGCTCTTTTACAGTATTTTATGGAAATGAATTCCGGATCGTCATTTGTTTCGCGGATTGTCTCAAAATCAGGCTTTCCCATACAAAGGCAGCCGATATAGGAACCAAGAATGTCGCCGTTCTTAATCTGGTGCCCGGAACGCCTGCCGGTAACATCCTACCTGTTCAAGCGGTCAATGAAGCCACTGTTTTCCAGAATGTACCCTACAAGGGTAAGGCCTCCTGAAGGGATGATGCGTTCATTCGTAAATTCGATCTGGAAATGTGTCGGCTTCATAATGCTGGTCTCCTTTGACGCTTGTTATTTTGTAGTATTCTTGATAAGAATTATACAATATTTAGCGGTTTTGCTCCACAGTTATTTCACCTGATGGGTGAAAAAAGGATAACCCCAAAATACCTGTAAATGCTGATTAAATATGTAGTAACACTAAATTCGTCTGCCAGTTCTTTCGCCGTAATGCGACGTCTGACAAGCAGAATATTTATTATTTCAGCTCTGCGATCTGCCGTATTCATGCTTTACCTCCTATTGTAGCTTTATCCTTAGTATATTATTAAAATGCCATATTGTAAATTGCCAGCATATCCTCATATGCCAATGGCTTAAAGCCTGGCAATACACGACGTTTCCCTTGTGAGCAACGAATTGCTAACTCCTCCAAGTCCTCCTTCTTCACATCAAGCTCTCGAAGACTGGTTGGCATACCAATGGATTTGTAGTACTCCTCCTGCATCAGAATTGCCTTTTCAATCGTGCGATCCGGATGTTCAAAATCAATATCGACATTCCAGATCCTGGATGCATACTGTAGCCATCTTTGTATGTTTGCCTTATAAACATATCTTGCCCAGCTGCACCAAAGAGCTGCAAGTCCTGCTCCATGAGCCACACGAGGATACATGCCGGAAACTACATGCTCTAACTGATGAACTGTAAGAACGGAATCCCTGCCACACTGGGTAAGACCATTGTGTGCCAAAGATGAGGCCCACATCATATTGGCTCTTGCTGTGTAGTCAGCAGGGTTCTCTAAGCATTCCTTTCCTGCCTTCATTGCACTTTTTATAACAGCCTCTGCCACAGCATCCGTAAGATAAGTGTCTTCTCCCAAGCTAAAGAAGCGTTCAATGGTATGCATTGCAATGTCAACCGCACCGCAGGCGGTCTGATACGCATTTACTGTATAACTAAGCTCTGGGTTCTCAATTGCAAAATCCATTCTGTTCTGAGAGCAGCCATAGCCCTGCTTTACTCCGGTCTCCGGATTGGTAATAACACAGGAATTTGACATTTCTGAGCCGGCTGCCGCCAGAGTCAGGATACATCCTTTATGCAATGTCTTTGAAGGTGTGCATTTCTTGAGAGAAAAATCCCATACGTCCACATCTGGATTTGCCACACCGTTAGCAATATCCTTCGCTGAGTCTATAACAGAGCCGCCTCCAACCGCTAGTACAAAATCCACGCCTTCCCTGATACATAATTCAATACCCTTACGTACCAGTGGAAGTTCAGGATTCGGCTGCACTCCACCAAGCTCTACAAACAAAATTCCCTCCGCCTTCAGACAATTACGAACTTTATCTAATAAGCCGCTTTTTTCAGCAGACTGTCCTCCATAATGCAAAAGCACCTTCTTAGGCTGAAACTCAGCTACCAGTTTACCTACCTTTTCCTCTTCTCCTTTTCCAAAATACACCTTGGTCGGAGTTTCATAGACAAAATTATTCATATCCAGTTCCTTTCATATGTATCCTTTTCTTCTTATCATATCACATTTCTCTGTGAGTGAAATCAATTCTAACTAATTTTTTTCATTTATTACCTAAATGATACCGTAAGTACCCATTTCAAAACAACACAAAATTATATAAAAAAATCTCTTTAACTAATCATTTTACTAATAGTTAAAGAGATAAGGAACCGTTATTATTCCCATTTAAACCATTTCACGCCGATTACACTACAGATTACCATAATAAGAAGCATAAAAATTACTGCACCTGTTACATTGTCAATCGGAAGTCCAAGTGTCGCATTTTTCAAAATCTTGATTCCCTGTGTTAACGGTAAAATATTCACCACCTTCTGCATAAGCTCCGGCATTACCTCATACGGAAGTGTTGCTCCCGAAAAAACGAGCATTGGGAAATATAAGGTGCTGGCTATCACACCTGCAATCTTGGAGTTTTTCGCAATTCCTCCAACCATCATTCCGATACTGAACATGGAGAACATTACGAGCAAATAGCCGATTAAAAATAATCCGATATTTCCACGCATTTTAAATCCAAAGAAACAGCTTGCCACAAGAAACAGTGTAACTAATGATGCAACGGCGTATATTATATACATAACTACGTCCACCATCAGTACCATTACCGGCTTAATCGGTGTCACCTGATACCGTTTCAAAATCTGTTTTGCACGGTAATCTGAAATCACTAACGGCAGCCCCATCACGCCTCCCGCACAGATTGCTATCGTACAAAGTGCTCCAAACGACTGCTCCATAAAACTGTAATCAGCTCCTTCAAATGCAGGTTTCTGCCCAAATACCATTCCCAGAATTACAAGTACAACCAGTAGCATGGCAATTGCAAAAATTAGCATATCAATTCCTCGAAGACTCATCTTTAATTCATTCTTTAATAATACTCTAAATGCTTTCATCGTTTGTATCCTCCTAATTTGTTACGGTAGCTTCCTCTGTAAACCAGAGATACGCATCCTCAAAATGCTCCATACCACTCTGCTCCTTTGCCTCATCTACAGTTCCGTAAAATACCATATTCCCTTTTCGCAAAATAAGGATTTCGTCACAAAGCGCCTCTACTTCATCCATAAAATGTAAGGTCAGAAGAATCGACAATCCCTGTTCTTTTAGCTTTTTCAATATGTTCCAAACATCTCTTCTTGCTCTCGCGTCCAGTCCCGTTGTCAGCTCGTCTAAGAAAACCAGCTCCGGATTTTGAATCAGCGCCAGAACAATGAACAATCGTTGTCGTTCTCCTCCAGACAATTCCTTCACATAAGTTTTCTTTTTGTCTGCAATACCGAACATCTGAAGCAGTGTTTCAAAATCCCCGGTTTCTCTATACAAAGAGGCCGTCATCTCACAGAGCTCTTCCACCTTAAGCAAGTCCTGATATTATCCTATGTGAAAGATCAGGTATGCTCCCACTCTAAGGAGCCTCCCCATCTCCAACTCATGCTTCTGAGGCAAGCATAAACCCTGACACGATGTCAAGGTCAAGAAAAAGGGAGATTTCTCTCCCTTCTACATCATTTCCAACGGAATTAACAGTTCTGTTACAAACTCTTCCGGATTTCTGGTATTAATTGGTGACACATAGCATATCTGTCTGGTCGGACCATGCATCTTATACTCTTCATGCTGCTCAAGCCAGTGTGCAAACATTCTGTAAGCAGGCGAAATATTGTCATAAGGACCTTTCACAATAATACTGACTGCATGCTCGCATCCGGGAACTGTACGGTACGTAAGTCCTTCCGGAAGCTGTTCCTTTTGTTCCTCTACCACAGTGCAAAGCTCAATATCCACCTGCTCTTCCCTATAATCCATATCATGATATAAGGAAAAACTCTCCTGTTGAAATGGGAGCTTTGCTTGACGCAGGCTTGTACCAAATTCTGCCCACATTTCTCCTTCACAGAAGTAGTTTTCAACCGTTTTTCGATAAGAAACCACCTTCATATCAGGAATTTTCTTGAGTACAATCGCAATATTCTGGCTCACACGATTCTCCTTGACTACATCCTGCCGTAAACCGTCAAGTCTTCGCAGCCTGGAAGTAGTGTCTGCCAAAAGTACTTCCAGCCCCTCCTTCTTTCGATCAATTGCTTCCAATATTGCATCTGTTCGATTATCCTGTACAAGCTTCTTAATCTCTGCAACAGAAAACCCAAGATCTCGAAGCTCCACGATTTTATATAAATCATCGAGCTGATCAGCTGTATAATACCGATATCCTGTTTCTTCATGAATCACCTTTGGCTTAAAGATATCGTTCTTATCATAGTACCTGAGCATTTGTAGTGATACTTGCGAAATCTTTGAAACCTCACCAATTAACAACATAAACTCCTCCCGGTCATATATGACCTGTTCTCTCAAATCGTATTAGTCTTAGTCCTTATCACCCTTCTATCTTAAGGTCACAAGGCTTCTCTATCATCGCAAGAAATGCCTCATTTGCCTGTTGGTCATGCTCCATCCATCCTTGCATTACGGTGTACAAAAGTAGTCTGCGATACTCGAGGAATAGTCCAAGCTGCTCAAGCCAAAACTGGTCTATCTGATTCTCTGTTCGATAGCCTCTCAAAAAATGAGAATAAAACTCCTTTAGCACCTCCATGTTATATATTGGACTCATCATTCCTCCTGTCACATCAAATAAAAGTCCCTGCACCGGAAGCAATATATCATTGATAAAGAAATGGCATTCTGCACAATCAAAATCAATCACAGCGATGTCCTGCTTCGCTGTAATAATATTCATCTGATGATTATCATTATGAATGAATCCATAGGTTTCACGATTAATCAGCAGAGCCTTAAGGCGTTCTCGTATATCCTCCCATTTCCTTCTAATATCATCATTCGGCGACATTTTAATAAAGCTGTCAATCTCGTTTTCGAATCCATATCGCCCGTCATTCTCACAGGAATTTTTCCAAACAGGATACTCTTTAGCTGCCTTATGCATCTTGCCCGTTAGCTTTCCCCATTCATACACAAGCTCTTTATTCTCCTGCAGTTCATTTCCATCAGGATTTGCTCCGTCAATATAATCCATCAATGTAGCAATCAGTAGTGTATCTCCATCCTGAACTGCCTCATAAATATTCCCATCCTTATTCTCGATTGGACTGCTGATTCGGATTCCACAGGTACCGAGATAGTGAGCAAATTCCAAAACACTTTTAACGTGTGGTTCATCACATGCCTGCGATATCTTAAACACCTGCTTTCTGCCGTCTTTACATACCGTAAAGACAACACCATCACTATCCTCTCTCCCTCCCGCAAGAAATACAAGTTCTTCAGGTTCGAGGTCAAATCTTTTTGCTAATTCTATTCTTACTTCTTCTTTTAATGGCTTCATAGTTTTCGTTCCTTCTCCAATTCCTCATACTTAAGTGGTGTATTTTATAATTTTATTCTACAGGAACAATCTGGAATAATCAACGTCGAAACCACTCTTTCATGACATTAAAAATCTTCACTAATTCCTCTTCTTCAATAATATATGGCACCATAGCATACATATATTTAAGGAATGGACGACTGAACACCCCTCTCTCATAAGCAAACTGCTGAAAACCTTCCAGCGTCTTCGCATCGTTAACCTCAATACAGGTACAAGCGCCCATAATGCGCACTTCTTTGATTCTGGCGTCGAAAAATCCATCCATCTCTCTATGGGAAATCTCTTCAATTCTCTTTATTTTGCTTACATAATCTTCCCGTTCAAAAATCTCGATTCCCTTTAAGTCAACTGCGCATGCCAGTGCATTTCCCATAAATGTAGGACCATGCATCAGGGCATGACGGTCATTATCACTGTAAAATCCTTGAAATACCTTGTGATTCGCCACTGTCACTGCGTGTCCGATATAGCCACCCGTTAAGGCTTTTCCCAGCACCAGAATATCCGGTAGGACCACATCTGCTACGAATCGATGGCCTGTGCGTCCGAACCCGGTAGTAACCTCGTCAAAAATCAACAGCACATCATACTGACTGCACAACTGCCTTGCACGCTTTAAGAAGGAAATATCATACATCCGCATACCACCTGCTCCCTGCAACAATGGTTCCACAATGAAGCAGTTTAACCTGTCGTGATATTTCGCAAAGGCTTCTTCCAAGGCAGACAACTCCGTAGGAATATGAACAACCTCTTTCTTTTCATCAAAGGCAAAATGATAATCCTCATCATCTCCCACTTCCATTGCTTTGAATGTATCTCCATGATAGGCATGCTCCAATGCCAAAACCACGGGACGTTTCCGTCCTGAATTGGTATTGTACTGCAATGCCATTTTCAGTGCGACTTCTACACCAACACTTCCTGAGTCCGAAAAAAAGCAATAATCCAAATCCCCCGGAAGAAATGTCTGCAGCTTTTGAGAAAGTCTTTGCACCGGTTCATGAGTCAAGCCTCCAAGCATAACATGACAAAACCGGTCTGCCTGCTCCTTGATTACAGCCGTAAGCTCCGGGTGCTTGTAGCCATGAATCATGCACCACCAGGATGAAACCGAGTCAATTAATTTCTGGTCTTCCGTATACAGATACACGCCCTGCGCATCCACAATTTTACATGGTGCTTTCATTGTTTTCATTTGTTCATAGGGATACCAAATCATATTCTTTGCTCCTCATAAAGTTCTGTTAATACATCTATATCAATTACCAGTTCCGAAGCTCCATCCTCAACCTTGGCTAATGTAGGAAGCCCGGTCATATACTCACACATTCCTCCAGCAAAATCCTCTCTTCATCAAAACAAATAGGACATAAAATACCACCACTGCCTTCTACTGTTACATAATCATGTGTTTCCAAAACAGCATAAAACTTCTTCTTCACCACATCCATCTTAACCGGATTTCCTTCCAGCCGAGACGCCAGATGAGGAGAATAGGCGTTCTCATATACATACGGACACATTTCTTCCAAAGGCTAGGCAATTCCAGAACACTGTTGTACAAACAAGGCATCTCCGGGAATCAGACTACCGTCCTCCCTACGTTCATTTCCACTCATAGCTGCCTTAAAGTATCCGGGATTCTTCCCGCATTCCGCCAACTTCTTAACAAGCAAACCACTGACATAGGTTTTTCCAATATCTGTTCCGGTTCCTGCAATAAATAACGCACTACTCATCTTCCTTTTGCCTCCAA
This sequence comes from Eubacterium sp., assembly GCA_022764165.1. Classification (GTDB taxonomy): domain Bacteria; phylum Bacillota; class Clostridia; order Lachnospirales; family Lachnospiraceae; genus Oliverpabstia. Next base: position 7,593 of record JALERM010000018.1, read on the forward strand.
TAGTCTGGTGTTACTTCCCGATTCAGCCCCTGAAGCATCCTTCTGTCACTGCGAATGGTGGCACAGGCTGCTGTCGTCAGCATATTCCCTGTAATGGTAGCATATGCACCGGACCAAAATGCCAGTTCACCATCGTTGGTCAGCAACGCCCTTCCTGCCGCCAGACGAATATCGGCCAATGGGTTGATATAACGGAAAAAGGCAATTGTTCGCAAAATTTCTTTCTCTGTTACCTGTGGCAAATGTTCTAATGGTGTTCCCTGAATCGGCATTAGTGCGATAATTGGAATGGAATCAATGCCAAGTTCTGCGAGGCTGATTGCCATATCCAAACGATCTTCCCAGGTTTCACCCATGCCAATAATACCACCTGAGCACGCACGCATTCCTTCGGCCTTTACTTTCTTTAGGGTTTCCACCTTTTGCTCATACGTATGTGTGGTACAGATATTAGGAAAATTCCGCTTCGAGGTTTCTATATTATGATGATAACTGGTTACGCCAGCTTCATGAAGATGATGAAGCTGTTCTTCATCTAAGAATCCCATAGATGCACAAAGGTCAATTTGACATTCCCGATGCATAGTTTCAAAGATATGGACTGCCTTGTCAAATTCCATTCCGGTGAGAGCCCTGCCTGCTGTTACAATAGAGAAGCGGTCTACCCCCTCCCTTTCATGCTACTTACAGGCTTCCACAATAGTTTCTTCCGACAAAAAGTCATAAACCTCGCAGCTCGTATGATAATGAGCCGACTGCGCACAATATTTACAATCCTCCGGACAACGGCCACTTCTTCCATTAATGATGGAGCAAAGATCCACTCTATCCCCAATAAAATATGACCGAATGCAATCTGCCCCTTCACAAAGTTCTTTTAAATCACAGGTCATAAAAAAGGACAAATCATCCCCTCTGGTAATTCTCCTTCCATTTATAATCTCCTGTGCCAATTCCAATGCATTCATCAGTATCTCCTCTCCAAACAATACGCTTTATCACAATCTCCTTTTATTCTATGTCAGTTGTGCATCCCAGATTGGCTTAAGCTTCTTTACCAGAACTGCTGCAAGCATGCACAGACAGAAATCTCCCGGTACTGCCAGAAGAAAGCAATATAAAAACAAAGGTCCAAACGCAATTGGCGTATCAATAACATAATTACAAATGAAATAGTAATAAGCCATACCTACTGCATATACAATCAGTAATCCAACAAAATTTGCCACAAAATAACGCGGAATGGTCTTTTTCTTCATTCGTTCTGCAATCAGTCCAGTTAAAAAGGTACCTATACAAAAACCAATAAGATAACCAAAGCTGGGCTTCAAAACGTACCAGAAACCACCACCTTCTGAAAAGACAGGAAGTCCTATCAATCCTAATACCAGATTCATTTGTTAACCTCCATTCAAAACTAGTTTACATTCAGCATACCAAACCCCTCCCGTATGTCAACCTATATATTTTATTGGTTTACATTTTATTTAACCAGGCAGATGTAACAAGCTTCTAAGTTTCCTGTTCAACCATTTTGATATAAATATTTTTTACAGCTTGAAAATGCCATGGAACAATTCAACAACAAAATAGGCAGTCATTGTATATTCCGCGACCACAGCTCACGCGGAATTTACAGTATCTTTTACAATAACGGCAGTCTTTACCTTATGAATTCTTTTCATTGGGCTTTTTATAATATAATCCTCTTCCTCTAGCCACGAAAAAAATGTGGAAAGGCTTCTACGAATATTATCAATAGTTACCTTTCCACAATTA
>JALERM010000144.1 GCA_022764165.1 Eubacterium sp.
GAAGGTCTTATAAGCATGCCCTTTTCATATGAAGCACCTGTTGTGGTTATCACTATTTCCAAACATGTTCGTACAAACCATCCGGATTCATCGACCTACTCTGAATTGTATCAATTGTCTACAGAGTTTCCGAGACCGCTCTATTTCAAACATGATATGTATAGCAGGGGATTTGTGTAACACATCATTGTCGGATAGCCCTAAGGTAAGAGAGTTTTTAAAAGAGATTGTTGGGATTGCGCCAACATTTTTTTCGCTTGGAAACCACGACTACCTTCTAAACAGGCAGGATATTGAAGAAATACAAAATCCTCTCGGAATCAGGAACTGCTTCTTGTTCTCCTCGGTCAGCTCGATTCCGTACCATTTACCGTAAGTTTCACTGTCAGAGCGCAGGTCAACTGCAACATCGAAAACAGAACCCTTAATCACTCTCACCAGCTTAGTCTGCGGAAAGTTTTTCTGAAAATGAAGTCCACGAAGCACACCTTTCACGCTCATAGACTGGTTGTCCTGAACAAAATTAATATCGATCCCATTCTCTTCCATATCTCTCTGGCTATAGGTCTCCATGAAATAACCACGAGCATCTCCATGAACGGCAGGAGTGATCACACACAGTCCTTCAATGCCGCCTACGTTCTTTTCAACTTTAATCTGTCCCATCGGCTTTATCTCCTCTTACAGCTGTGCTTCCTTCAAATACCGGCTAACTGCATCCTGCCAGGTAGGCAGCGGCTGGAACCCCTTCTCAACCAGCTTGTTCTTATCCAATCTGCTGTTAACCGGACGAGTTGCTTTGCTCAGTCCATATTCCTCCGTAGTCACTGGAATCACTCTGGTTTTCAAGCCATACTGCTTATAAAACTCACAGCAGAAATCGTACCAGCTGATATAGCCAGTTTTACATCCTGCGCTCTCGTCCGTGACTTCCGAATTGGTAGCGTGATAGTATCCATATTTTTCCGTCTCGCACATGTCCACCAGAAGCCGTGCCAGATCAAAGGTATAGGTCGGTGTACCGATCTGATCGTTGACCACCCGAACTTCCTCATGGGTCTTGCCCACGTTAATCATGGTCTTAATGAAATTCTTACCGTTCAGACCGAACACCCATGCAATCCGGACGATAAAGTACTTTTCCAGCGTGTTCGCAACTGCCTGCTCACCTTCCAGTTTGGTCTGTCCATACACATTCAAAGGCTTATAGGCCTTGCAGTCCGGCTTCCATGGCTCTGTCCCCTGTCCATCAAACACATAGTCCGTAGACAGGTAGAGCATTTTGCAGTCAATTTCTTTGCAGGCATCCGCAATATTCTGTGTTCCACCGGCATTGACTGCACGAACCTTCTCGACTTTGTCATCATCCTCAGCCATATCCACAGCCGTCCATGCAGCACAGTGAATAACCGCATCCGGATTAATTTCCGTAATAACTTTCTTGACCGCTTCTTTGTCAGTAATATCCAAACCAACATAAGGCATCGTTGTCACAGCAGAACCGTCCGCGACACCAGCATAGGCTTCTGCAATATCCGATCCAACGCCCTGATGGCCTCTCTTATGTAATTCATTCATCACGTCATGGCCGAGCTGGCCATTGACACCAGTCACAAAAAACTTCATATCCTGCTCCCTCAGATTTCTGTCTTGGCCTTGTACATTTCCTCGTAGTACTTCTGGTAATTACCGCTGGTCACATTATTCATCCAGTCCTCGTTCTCCAAATACCAGTCAATGGTCAGGACAATGCCCTTCTCAAAAGGAGTTTCCGGATACCAGCCAAGATCATTCTTGATCTTTGTTGGATCAATACCATAGCGACGGTCATGGCCAAGACGGTCTTCCACATGTTTAATCAGATCCTCGGAAATCCCCTCATCATGCAGTCTGTCATGGAGCTGCTCAATGATAGTCTTTACGATAAAGATATTTGGGCGTTCATTGTGGCCACCAACGTTATAGACCTCTCCAATCTTTCCTCCGTTGGCAACCATATCGATGGCCTTACAATGGTCTTCCACATACAGCCAGTCACGGATCTGCATACCATCTCCGTAGACTGGAAGCTGCTTGTGGAGCTTAACGTTATTAATCATCAGCGGAATCAGCTTCTCCGGGAACTGATAAGGGCCGTAGTTATTGGAACAACGAGTGATGTTAATGGGCATACCGTAGGTGTCATGGAATGCCTGCACGAAATGGTCGGCACTGGCTTTGGAGGATGAGTAGGGGCTGTGCGGGTTAATCGGAGTAGTCTCCATGAAGTACCCCTCTGCACCCAGAGCACCGTATACCTCATCTGTGGAAACCTGTAAGTACTTCTTGCCCTCTTTCCAAGTCTTCGTAGCTGCGTCATACCAGGCTTCCTTTGCTCTCTGGAGCAGATTTACTGTGCCCATTACATTGGTCTGGACAAAGATTTCAGGATTGGCAATAGAACGGTCTACATGAGACTCAGCTGCAAAGTTGATGACATAATCGAAGTCGTACTTCTCAAAGAGAGAAGAGACCAGTTCCTTATCACAGATATCGCCCTGTACAAAGACGTGACGAGAATCTCCCTCCACACCCTTTAGGTTCTCAAGATTTCCCGCATAGGTCAGCTTGTCCAGATTGACGAGCAGAATATCGTCATACTTCTTCAGCATGTAATAAACAAAGTTAGAGCCAATAAATCCGGCACAGCCGGTAATCAAATACTTTTTCATATTTCCAATCCTCTATTTTAAAAATGTCTCTTACTATTTACTTGTTCTTAAAGTCCATAATTCCTTCATGGATCACATCCAGATATTTTCCATCCAGTACGTCCTTCAGATACTGTCCATACTGGTTTTTCTTCAAAACCTCATAGACTTCAAGTACTTCTTCCCTGCTAATCCAGCCATTCAGATATGCGATTTCTTCCAGACAGGCGATCTTCCGATGCTGATGTTGTTCCACTGTCTTCACGAAATTGGTTGCTTCCACAAGACTCTCATGTGTTCCCGTATCCAGCCAGGTAAATCCCTGACCGAGCAGTTCCACATTCAGAGTTCCATCTTCCAGATAGATACGGTTAAGATCTGTGATTTCCAACTCTCCGCGGGCTGAAGGCTTCAGGTTTTTTGCATACTCCACAACCCGGTTGTCATAGAAATAAAGTCCGGTTACACAATAATTACTCTTTGGATCGGCAGGCTTTTCCTCAATGGAAATTGCCTTGCCATTCTCATCAAATTCCACAATGCCGAAACGCTCCGGATCATCCACATAATATCCGAACACCGTTGCTCCCTTACCGGATTCTGCATTCTCAACAGCAGCTTTCAGACGCTTCTTTAAACCATGACCGGCAAAGATATTGTCGCCCAGTACCATCGTCACAGTATCGTTGCCAATAAAATCAGCACCAATAATAAACGCCTGCGCCAGTCCATCCGGAGAAGGCTGAACAGCATAGGTGAGATTGACACCAAACTGATGACCGTCACCAAGTAAGTCCTGAAAACGAGGCGTATCCTGTGGTGTGGAGATAATCAGAATATCCCGGATGCCTGCATTCATCAGTACAGACATCGGGTAATAGATCATAGGTTTATCATAAATAGGAAGTAACTGCTTTGAAGTTACCTTCGTCAATGGATAAAGGCGTGTTCCAGAACCGCCCGCTAAAATAATTCCTTTCATAACTTTTCTCCTGTATCAAAAAATCAATATCTATCTAAACCACTGTGGGACCCCACAGCATCGCGTTTTCGTTCTTTATTCTTGATCGGCAGTAATCTTCTCTATAATCTCCAACCCTGCCCTCATCTCCACCATTCTTCCAAACATCTCAACCTCCAGATAAGCCATCCTTTTATGCCGATCAATCTTCCTGATCAATCCTTCCATCCCCTGCAGCGGTCCCTCAAAGATATGTACTCTATCTCCTTCGATAACCCCGATCGACATCTCCACTTCCTGTTTCTCACTGCCCAGTTTCAAAAGCAGTTCCACTTCCTGCTGAGACAAGGGTGTTATCTCATTACCGGTTTTCAATATCTTTGCCATTCCACTCACCTGTTTCAGGCCATCCACCAGCTCATCCAGATGTTCCGTAATTAAAAAGACATAGCCGGGAAATAAGATTTCATTCTGCATATGCCATTCACCCAAAAAGCGTTTCTTCTTTTGAAAGCGGGGGATAAAACACCGCTCCAGTACAGCGCCGTCGATCAACTTCTCACATTGCTGACATACCTTTTCTTCTGTACCTGTATGTACCTGTATCACATACCACATATAGATCTCCTTCCGCATTTTGGGTGTGCTTCGCCATTTCGCCATGTTTCATGCGAATTCATCTTCCAGCTATGTCCATCCATCCTTTCCAACGCGGCAAAGCGACGATTGAAAAGGAATGAATTTCTTATTACTACTAATTTTCAACAGATAATACTCACATTTTTTTCACACAGACCCTTTACTGCCCAGCACAGCACCCAAGGTCTCAATCAATATCTTAATATCCAACCAGATGCTCCACTCCCGGATATACTTGTTGTCCAGTGCCACCACTTCCTCAAAGTCTGTGATATCACTTCTTCCACTGACCTGCCACATACCGGTCAGTCCCGGCTTTATACTCAGTCTGACTTTATGGTGAAGATCATACTGCTCATACTCGTCCACGGTGGGCGGTCTGGTTCCCACAAGGCTCATATCGCCTTTCAGTACATTCCAGAACTGCGGGAACTCATCAATCGAGTATTTGCGGATGAACTTTCCGATGGGGATAATGCGAGGATCATCGTCCATCTTGAACATCAGTCCATTCATCTTGTTTTCTTTCATCAGTTCCTTTTTTCTTTCCTCTGCATCCATATACATGGAACGGAACTTGTAGATACGGAACTTACGTCCGTTCTTTCCCACACGCATCTGCGAAAAGAACACAGGACCGGGGGACTGCATGTAGATAATCGGACCAAAGATAAGGAGAAATACTCCGGTTGCCAGCAGTCCAAAGAGACTGCCTGTAATGTCCATGATTCGTTTGACAAATATCTGAAATGTTGAAGCCGTTTTTATACTGGTCGTCAGTACAGAACATCCGCCGATCTGCTGCGCATAGGCATTGGGCAGATCCTGTTCTGAAGGGCTCAGCTGAATATGTACGGTAACTCCCATCTCAAGGAAATGTTCCGTCAGGTTTCTGCGAACTTCTTCAGGCACCCTGATGCTAAGAAGCACCTCGTCCACTACATGCGTTCTTGAATACTCAAAGATCTCATCCCGGTCAGCCACCACCGGGATCCCATCAATTTCAGCGCCCTTTGCCAGTTTATCATAAATGATCACACCAGTCACTTTATAGGGCTTGTATTTCTTTTCTTTTAACTTTTCCAGACTATATCCTACGGAATTAGCATCACTGATCAAAAGAAGATGAGAACGCAAATCGCTGTTATACAATCTTTTTCTTGTTACATTTTTCCAGAAAAGGTGTACCAGATACATCAGCAGGATACTCAATAACCATGTAAGGATAAAGACCGTTCTCGAATACCGATACTGCGTCTTTGTAACAAACATAAAAGAAAATACAATAATCATCACCCAGGTATTCTGCTGCACAACTTTTTTCAATTCTATCAGGTACCCTCTTCTGAGAATATCTTTATAAGACTGTGTCAGCAGGACAACAGGTAATTGCACAACGATCAGTATAGCCGCCATCATAGTAAATGACGATGTTTTCAGCAGAAGACCAAATCCACTCCGGATGCCGGAAACCAGGAAAAAGGACATTTCCAGCAGCAGCAAGTCCAGCACAATAAAATCCAAATGTTTAATGATAGAATGATTATCTTTTTGATACATAATACGCTACTACTTTCTTTTTTACTCAACTGTTATTGTCAAAGTCTCTTTATTGGATTTGTTCCCATCGGAATCCACCACATAATAGATTTGTTCATACACACCCGGTGTATCTTTATCAAACTCATCACCGTCAATCAGGATGTTCTGCCACAGATATACAGCTTCGTCCTTATCATCCGTAACGCTTTCCACATAGGCAAGTCTCTGAATCTCTTCACCGGCACTTATGGTTACCTGATCCGATTTCAGCGTGATTCTGGGATTCTCAGCAGAAATCTCGTCTTCCTCCGCCGGCTCCTGTTCTTTTTCCGGTTCCGGTGTCGGTTCCTGAGTGGGTTCCGAAACAGGTTCATCGGTGGGCTCCGGAACTTCTGTCTGAGAAGCTATCAGAGCAGCTTTCAGCTCATCCATCTTATCATCCGCAGATTCTTCTTCCTCTTCTGTATCCTCTTTCCCGGCAGCTGCCGCATCCGGATTCGGTTTACAACTCAGCCATTTGCTGACCTTGGCAACGTTATTCTCTTTATCTCTTGCCACATAGATCACCATCACATGCTGTCCGCTCTCTGTCAAATATACACTCTCCACCACAAGGCTGTCTGTCACATCACCGTCCCGGTCATCCTGTGCGGTAACTCCTTCCAGAAACACGTCGTAACTATCCCCCTCAGAATATATAACTTCATCTTTCTGAAACTCAATCACCGGCGGTATACCATCAGACATCATCTCCAGAGACACCACTCCTCCGCCAAGTCCGATTCCTGCCACCGCCATCAAAGCAATTATTCCTTTATTCATCCTTCCACCTCACAACGATTACCCCTTACAGGTTAATCGTTCTTTCCCTGACGGCCATACTCGCCATATTTCCCGTATTTGCCATAGTATTTACCATAGTACTTGCCATAATAACCCTGTTTGGACATATCCACCTTATTCAGGATCACTCCGAGAATCGGACAGTTACACTTTTCCAGCTGGCGCTTCACGTCACGGGCAAACCGATAACTGATCACACCGGACTCGATGACCATGATAGACCCGTCACACTGTTCTGTAATAACGGCTCCGTCAATAACACTGCCAAGAGGCGGACAGTCAATCAGCACATAATCATACACTTTCCGCATAGCCTTAATCATATCTTTGAAAATGGCGCTTCCCAGAAGCTCCGCAGGATTCGGCGGTACCGGTCCTGCAAAGATCACATGCAGATTATTCACATTTGTCGAACAGATCACATCCAGCAGCTTTTCCTGTCTGGAAAGGAAATGAGTCAATCCATTTACCGATTCCCTTATTTTCATATGGCCCAGGAGAACGGATTTTCGCAGGTCTGCATCCAGCAGCAATACTTTTTTTCCGGCCTCTGCAAGAGAAATGGCCAGATTCATAGTCACACTGCTTTTTCCTTCGTTCGGTGAGCAGCTGGTAATCGAAATCACTTTCTTATCATCGCCGCAGAACTGAAGATTCGTACGGAGTGATTTGAAAGACTCTGCACTGCTGTAGTCCAGTTCCGGCAACAACATATCTACGCTTACCATAATCTCTATCTCCTTCCTCTTTTGACTTTTTTCTTTTTCTTACTGTCTGCCTTCGTCAGCGGGATCGTGCCCAGAACGCTCAGTCCAAGGTAACGTTCCACATCTTCTGCGATACGGATCGTATCATTCATCATATACTGCAGGATTACGATACCGGCAGCCAGCATACATCCCAGAAGTCCGCCCATCACACCATTCTTCATCGTGTTGGGGCTGTACTTGCCGTCAGGCACATTGGCCTCATCAACCACATTAACGGCCTCTGAGTCCGTAACATTCTTAATATGTTCTGCCGCAACGATTCTCAGTGCGTTGGCGATATCTCTCGCCTGATAGGGATCCGGATCCAGAACCTTGATGGTCAGGATTCGGTTGTCCGATGCTGTCTCCACCGTGATCTTATTCAGCATATCCTTATGTTTCAGATCCAGCCCCAGCTCTGCGATGACTGTCTCCGTAACCTTACGGCTCTTGATAATCTCCGCATAGTCCTTGGTCAGCTGTGAACTGGTCTGAAGGTCTGTAAAACTCAGCATGGAACTATCCTGCTTATTCAGTACATACAGCTTGGTCACCGACTGATACTGAGGTGTTATAAAAAACTTTGTTCCCAATATGGCCAAAGACCCGAAAATTATCCCTGAAAGAATAATAATTCCAATCTTATGCAGCAGCACATTAAACAGTTCCAGCAAATCAATCTCATCATCCTGCTCCTGCATCTGATTCACCTGCGTTTGATTCATGTTCATCTTCTCTTCTTACCCTCACTTCTACTTTTTGATCAGACGGGAAGGATTCTCCTCAAGTAAGCGCTTTGTGTACTCTTCTCCCATCACCCTTTTCATATATGCTGCGCATGTTCCCATACACGGTTTCCGCTTATCAAGGTTATGGGCGTCACTCCCCACAAAGTGAAGAAGATTCATCTTCATAATCTTTTTACAGAAACCTTTCATACCAAAACCATCGGAGCCGATGATGCTGGAAGCGTTCATCTGAATCATCGCCCCCATATCCACCAGATTCTCAATCTCATCATACTTCTTGTACAAGGCCGGATACCGTTCTGCATGAGCAATAATCGGCGTATAACCATTGCACAGAAGCGTGTAGCATCTCTCTCTGATGTAACTCAGACTATGAACCTCTGAAAATTCTGTCAGCACATAATCTGTTCCATCCATCGTCCCCCAGTCATTTTTTTTCAGGAACTCAATCATATCCATATTTGCATGGAATTCACATCCCAGACGGATGTCCATGTCCGGATATAGCCTTGACGCCTCTTCTTTCAATAAAAAAAATTGTTCCGAAATCTTCTCCCATGGTGTCTCGAACATCCCCCTGCGAAAATGGGGTGTCACAATAATTCTTCTAACACCATCGTTGTGTTCCATTCGGAGCAATTCCATTGCTGTCTTTCTATCTTTAGCGCCATCATCTACACCAGGAATAATATGGCAATGGATATCTGTCCACAAAGCCATACGCCCCTCCTTACTTCTACTGCTTACAAGTCGCTCTATATAGAGTGACTCCCAATTGAAACTACTATACCATTGACCGATTACTTTTTCAACATAAAATATCGAAACCCATCATTTTGTGTCAGTTTTTATACAAAAATCTAAAAAACTATGCTATAAATGAGCAAATTTGAAATTTTACCAAAGTTGTCTTAAATTGCATAAAAATAAAGACATCACGCCTTTTTAGGTGTATACTGTTTTTGAACAAATAAACACAATAACCTGCAAAGGATGATGCCTTATGGAAAACAGTATACACCATTCAGAATTACTTTACAACTGCTTTAAGAAATTAAAT
>JALERM010000028.1 GCA_022764165.1 Eubacterium sp.
TGCGAAGCAATATGCTCGTGGTGGATATGATGTAATTGTAGATGGCATTGTAGGACCGTGGTTTTTAGAGCCGTGGCTCAACATTGTTCAAGAGCATTATGAAGTACACTATATCGTTTTAAGGGCAAGTAAAGAAGAAACCATGAAGCGAGCTATCGAACGCTCAAAGTTAGATAGAGAAACAAATATTGAATTAGTTGAAACAATGTGGAATCAATTTTCCAATTTAGGAATCTATGAATTAAATGTTATAGATACAACTGCGCATTCAATCAAAGATACTGTTTCAGCAGTAAAAGAAAAAATAGTAAGCGGTACGGCCTTACTATTTTAGACAATTATTGGTGGTAAGTTTGTTAAAATTAGAACATTCAAATTGCCTAATCAAGAATTGCCAGAAAATGTTTATTATTATGACTCTATTTAGTTATTAAGAATGAGGTGCAAAGATGGATATTATAAGTAGAAAATACATAAATGAAGGCTTTAATAGTAAGGCATATATTATAAATGATGATTATATTTTACTTGATGGAGTAAATCAAAATTCATATAAAAACTATCAAAAATATGTGAACGTAATTAATCAAATAAGTAATGTTAAATCGTTGGAAATACCAAGAATTATTGAATTGATTGAGCCTTGCGAAGAATATCCAAATGGCGCATTAATTTATAAAATGATTAAAGGACATACTTTTAGAAAAGAACATATTGAAATAGTTAATTTAGATAATATTGCTAAAAAACTCGCTGAATTTATGGATGAATTATATGAAATAAGAGTTGATTTTGATAAAGATGAATATATAAAAAATGAATTAGAAATAACTGAACAAAGTGTTATTGAATTAAAAGAATATTTAAGTGAATCTAATTATGAAAAAATATTATCTTGGTTTAATGAATATAAAAACTATTTATTAACATTTAATGATTATCATTTTATACACGGAGATTTATGGTATGAGAATTATATTCTTAACGATAATAACGAATTAGTTGGAATAGTGGATTTTGAAGGCTCTGGTATGGGTGATCCTGCTTATGATATTGCTGCACTTTATTATTTAGGAACAGGTTTTATAAATAAGGTATTAAGTTATTATAAATATACAGATGAAGATTTAATCAAAAGAGTATCAATGTTAATAAAGGCACGTGAAATTGCTGATTTTGATGATATGGTTAAAAACTATCCGGAAGAAGTAGAAGAACAAGTTGATAAAATAAAGAAAGTTTTATAAATGGTGGTACAAATGGATATATATGATTTAATGAAACAAGTTAATGACGCATTCAATCAAAGATACTGTTTCAGCAGTAAAAGAAAAAATAGTAAGCGGTACGGCTTTACTATTTTAGACAACTTCCAGTTTCATGTTGCTTTTAATAATTGAATATTGAATGATTTTACATAGCCGTTAAGGAGTAATTTTTGCTCCCTAGCGGCTTATTTTATTTTTCAAAGTAGGAGGTGAGAAAATTGAAAATTAGAAAGGTTGATGACAAACCGATGGTCATTCACACCAAGGAGAAAGCCAAGATTCATGCCCACGAACCGAAGGGAGCCAAGATTAAGGGGAGTAACATCTATACAGTAGAGAGAGGTCCTAAGACAGCTGGTGCAAAGGTAACTAATACGGATAGAAAGAAGTCATATCGCAAGAGTACCATTCATCAGTCAGAGTCGAAGAATAAAGGATTATCAAGATTTAAGCGAAACTATAGAGAATCTAACACTTCCATCAAGACCAAGAACACGAATCTTCACATTGCAGGAAGAACAGGTGCACTTGCAGCCGGGGCAGTAACGGAGCATGTGGAAGGTGGTCAGGAGGTATCGCAGGCAGCATATCTTGCATATGAAGCAAGCCGACCTGTTACCGGAACTGCTTCCAAGGGTGCAGCACTTTTCAGGAAAAAGGCGGCAGCCGAGGCAAAGAAGCGAATCAAGAAGGTAGATGCAGGAAAGAAGCTGGCAAAAAAGACAGCAAAGAAAGCTGCCAAAGATACTGCCAAAACCGTAGCTAAAGAGACGGCAAAAGAAACAGCCAAGACTACTGCCAAGGTTGCAGCGAAAACTGCTTCAAAGACAGCTGCTACAGCGGCAGGAACAGCGGTTGCACCGGGAGTTGGTACTGCAATTGGCATAGCAGCTGGATATGCAGCAGGTGTGTCCATAGAGGTCAAGGATGAAAAGATGACCAACCGGAGCAGGAAGATAAAATTCTTTCTGGATAAGATGAAAGCACAGGAGAATCAGACAGACAGCGTGGCAAAGCTGGTAAAGGATCTGATTGTGCGAAAAGCGATTACCTGGGTAAAGGCAGCGGCACCGATTGTCGGACTGGTGCTTTTATTACTTGTTCTTGTAGTTGCCATGATTGCGGTTCCGGTTATTGCGGCGATAGCAATTCTTTACAATTCTCCATTTGCTTTATTTCTGCCACCACTTGAATCAGGAGATACCGTGCAGACAGTAACGAGTGCTTATGTGCAGGAATTTAACCGGGATGTGAATACGAAAGTGAATGAGCATACCGGATATGACCTTGGAGAGCTTGTATATGTGGACTATGAAGGTATGGAAGAAAACCCAAGCAATTACTATGACATCATGGCTGTCTATATGGTCAAGCATGGTGTCGGAGATACTGCAACAGTCATGAATGATACTTCAAAAGGCTGGCTGCAGGCAGTTGTAAATGATATGTGTTCATACACCACAAGCACAGGAACAAAAGATGTGGAAGAAACAGATGCAGACGGTAATGTAACTACTGTCACGAAGTCGGTTCTGTATGTGAATGTCACACTAAAATCGTACAGGGATATGATTTCGGTCTATGGATTTAATTCTGATCAGGTGGAAATGCTTGAGCAGATCATGAGTCCTGAGTTTATGGGACAGCTTGGATATGCCGGAAGCGGAAGTGGAGGTGGAGGCGGCAGTCCGGGAGTAAGCTCCATGACTGAGGATGAAATCAATGCCATCCTAAACGAAATTACAGACAGCAGGCAGAAAACAGTCTGCTCCTATGCACTACACAGAGTTGGTTTTCCTTATAGTCAGGATTTAAGAGACAGCGGTAACTATTATGACTGCAGTTCCTTAGCCTATTATTCATGGAAAGATGCAGGCGTGGATATTAGTTATGGCGGTGCAACCACAGCGGCAGCGGAGGCACAGGGACTTGATGAAGCCGGAAAGACTGTCTCCTTTGATGAGTTACAGCCGGGAGACCTTATCTTTTACAGTTTTACAAGCAATGGAAGATATAAGAACATCAGCCATGTGGCAGTATATGTCGGAAATGGCAAGGTGGTAGAGGCACTTAATGAAAGTCTTGGTGTGGTCTACAGGGATGTGGCAAGCACAGGAAAGATTGTTGTGATAGGAAGACCATAACAGGAAATTTGCAGAGAGGGCATAGTCCCTCTCTGAGACTGGAGGTAAGAATGGATTTAAAAGATATGATACTGGTAACAGAAAACGACAGGGGAACAGAGACAAATATGCTGATGACTCTGGATGATTATAAGAGTTTTATAGCAATTGATGATATGTCAGAGCTTGCAGAAAATTTGTTGCAGCTTGGAAGGACACTTGGTGAAGCAGATAACTTCACAGAGTATTACAGGGCAGCAAATGTAACTGTATCTGCGAGATTCTGTCTGGATGATATTCAGCTCGGACATTTTCTTCAGGGATTTTATAACGATTCCAAAGAATTTCGGTTTGATAAAGAAGCCAGTTCTTCTGAATGTGTTGCAAAGCTTAAGGAGATTGGAATGACCGATAAGGGCTGGGTGGATGATTTTAACCTGCATTATGAAATGGAGAACCGCTCATTTGAAAGGGGACAGACATTTCATAACTTCAATGACCATGATTACATGGTGCTTGAAGCATTATCACCAAGGAATCTTGTGGTGATGGATATGAAGTCAGGTTCCCTTACAATCGCCCTTGGTGCGACAGAGTATAAGCGTTATCCGAAGGATGAGAAGCCTACAAAGGACAATACCACAATCGGGGTATCGTGGGAGCATGGCATTTATCTAGGTTCCACACTTTCAACTACAAATTTCAAGACATACAAGAGGGAGTATGGCACACCGGAAAAGATAGAGGATATCTATGATTACAGGGCAAAGCTAAAGCAGAAGTTCTATTTTTATCAGGATATGTCAAAGGATGATGATGTACCAAAGAAGCTGCAGAATGACTTCCTTCACCAGATGTATGAGGATTTTGGAACGATTGAAGAGGACTGTTTTTACGACAGGCTGGAAGATGGAAAGTACGATGAAGGCTTTAAGGAAAGACAGGTAAAGGAAGAAAAGAGCCGGTGATGAGATTTTTACAGGAGGCGATATCATATGGAACAGGAATTTGATGTTGAGATAAAAGAAGTGCTTTCACGAGTACAGAAAGTAAAGGCAGAGTCGCTTGACGATGCCATCAATAAGGCAATGGATATGTATTATGCAGAGCAGATAGTCCTTGGAGCAGAGGACATGAAGGGAGTTGATTTTGCACCTATCAGCGAAAGTCAGCTCCCTTCTTCATTAAAAGAAAACGGAGGAAGAGCAAGATGAAAAGTGATTCAACAACAGTAATTAAGAACATGGAGTTTTTAGTAAAGGAACTTCATAAGGAGTGGGACAGATCGGGTGCTTCTAAGGCATCCGTTATTATTTCCCTTGAGGAAGTAGATGGTATCAATGATAAGTTAAAAGAGATTATCTATCAGACACAGAAGTCAGTCGATGAGGATGAGCTGACCTTTAAACAGAGCATTGCAAAGTCCAAGGAGTGCTATGTGATTCTTCGTGTGGTGCGTAAGATTGCAAAGAAAAAGGATAAATGCGAAAAACAGGCAATCGACAATGAATTTGCAATCGAGCTGGATAAGGATGAGTTAAAGCTATTTAAGGGATTGTTTGCAGAGATGTTTAAGTAGAGGAGGACAAAGGTATGGGCGTTGATATGAAGGTCAAAGCGATATACGATTCTGAGATTGGTAACATCACCAGATCAGAAAAGAACTGGAAGGATGTGTTAAAGGTCGCAGGTCAGTTATACCGCTATGAATTTGACAATATCGTTATGGTAACAGCGCAAAGACCTCCGGAAAAAAGCACACTCATGGCAGATTATGATACCTGGAAAAAGGTGGGAAGATATGTAAAGCGTGGTGCGAAAGGCTGCGCCATCTTCCCGTCAAGGGCACTGAATCCACGCATGAGGTATATCTTTGATATCAGTGATACCGGAGGGAAGAATGTTAAGCTGACATGGGACCTTGAGGGAGAAAATCTTAAAGATTATGTGGATTTTCTTGTGTCAGAAGGTCAGATTGAGCAGTACGATAACAGCGACAGGGAGTCTCTAAAAAATATATTAAAACAGTTTACAGGAACAGATGTTTGGCTTATAATAAAAGAAGAGTTCGGAGACCGAATGACCGAGCTTATGCAGCTATCAGGTAGTGTGATAAAGGAAGAAAGTAAGAAACGCAATGGCTTACAGCAGGAAATGGACATGGAGCAGCTTGTATATGCAAGTGTCATGTATGCTGTAGGGACGAGATGCGGATTTGACTTATCTGTGCAAGAACAGGATTTTAGTCAGATCGTAAATATCAAAGACGAAGAGATCATTTACCGTCTTGGTTCCATTGTATGCGATGTCTCCTGTAGTGTTCTTAGAGAATTTAGTCGTAACTTAAAGGCAATCGAGAGCGAAAGGAGAATTGGATATGTTAGAAGAAATGACTTACAAGGAAGTGGACGGACTGCTTTATCCGCAGATAGAGATGCCGGACGAGACGGAGGACCTCACGAAGCTGGGCAAATACGGAAGGATGGCGATGAACTATCTAAAGGAGAACGAGCCGGCAAGATACAAGACGCTGATGAGATTCGGGAAGATGTACGAGAAGATGTCAGCGGTAGAGGAGGAAGCGAATCAGCTGTACGACCAGCTGGAGATGCAGTATCTGGCGAAGCACAAGCCACAGAATCCGTCATCGACAATGGAGATGTGGAAGATAAGAGAGCAGGCGAAGATGCAGGCAGAGGAAGTGGTACTCCATCAGATAGTGATGCGATTCCACTAGAATCAGATGATACAGAACTGAATAGGGAACTTGATGAAATCAATTCATTGGGTGTTAGTAAGGAAGCCGAATATACACAGGCTTCCTTTTTTTTCGACCAGAACGGGCAGGTAAGCATTGGCACCATTCATACTGAGGATGAAAACAATAATCAGTTTATGCGTCGGTTCGAGCAGGACAGAAAAGCTGCATTAGCAGGTAAATACAATTACCTGAATCCAAAGAAGTCATCCACAGTACCAAGTGAGTATATCAAACAGGTGCTTATGAGAGGTACAGGTTTTATCGGTGGCAAGGGCAGGATATGCAAGATTTTTGAAACAGAGATTGACGCAGGAACCAGAGCAAAGCGTATCAAAGCAGAGTATGGTCAGGGAGGTGCAGGCTGGCCGGTTGACGGACTAGGACTGCACGGATATGACACATTTCATGGGAATGGACTGCGTTTTCAGTGGCGAGATGAGGATGGAGAGGTTGAAGGATATGTTTCGTGGAAAGATATCGAAAAAGAGCTTGGTGTCCTTATTCTTACAGGGGAATACCAGCCTGAGACACCTCGTATTGATGAGCTTGCGATGGACGGACTCCGTGAGGATGATGAGGTTATTGATGCCGAATATCAGGAAGTGGAACCGGAAGAGGCAGAATCAGAGGTTGATGATTATGCAATACCGGATGAGCCGGAGAGCTATGCTTCTAACCGAACTGTAAAAGTAGCAAATTTACATGAAGATGCACATGAGGAAAGTAATGAAGCATATGTATCTGCATATGGCATGACACCACAGGAAGCTGCCGATGAAGACCGCATGATAACAAAGGCAGAATATGACGCCGAGATAGATGCTGAAACATCTGAAAAAGATCCATCAGAGCTTCAGTATATTACACCGATTGATTATGCCAAGCGTATTGAGGAGCTTGATGAAGACCTGCGTGATGCGGCGGAGATTCTTGTAACAGATTGCAGCTGCTACACTCCGTTTAGGGCATTCCTTATGGATGTGGTGCAGTCTGATTTTGCATTTATGCCCAATAAACTTGACCTTATCAGGGATATTGCATTAGGGACAGATAATGCAGAAAGGAAGGCATATTCCAACAATAAGTATGGTCTTGTGGAGTACTCAATTAGAAGCGGGTATGTGAAGATCAGCTATAAGAACAGGAACGGTGTGCGTAAGGAAGGTGCTCTCGACTGGCGTGAGTTATACGAGATTTTATCCTATATGGTAAAACAGCCATTTTACTGTGGAGAAGACCAGAAGAAGTATTATCAGGAGACAAAGCAGAAGGCTGACAGGGATAAGATGAATCCGGTCTATAAGAGATTCTTTGATATCGAGGATAGTGTAAAAGCCAATCGTCTTGAAACCAGGGAAAGAGCAATAGCGAATGGCTGGGAAACCAAGATTGATGAGAATGGATATGTGGTTTCAGATGATGTGGTATCAGTATCTGTGGATGATATTCAGGCTGATACAGAATTACAGGAAACTGTAGATTTTACACCAAAGCAGGAGCCAGTACAGCAAGTAGGAAGTCTTGAAAATGAGAAGAATGTTGACGGGCAGACGAAGCACAACTTCCACTACAATCTCTGGGAAATGGGAAAAGGCGGTGCTAAGACCAGATACCAGTGGAATATGGATGCAATCCGTACTTTAAAGCAGATTGAATCAGAAAACAGGCTTGCCACACCGGAGGAGCAGAAAGTTCTGTCGAAGTTTGTCGGATGGGGCGGACTGTCACAGGCATTTGACGAGAATAATGAAAGCTGGAGCAAAGAGTACAAAGAACTCAAAGAGATGTTATCGGATGAAGAGTATGCTGCAGCTAGGGCAACAGTAAACAATGCCTTTTACACTTCACCGGAGATTGCCATGTGCATGAACTCGGCACTTGTCCAGTTTGGTTTCAGAGGCGGCAATGTATTAGAGCCATCTATGGGTATCGGTAACTTCTTTGGAAGTATGCCGGCACCAATGCAGAGAAGCAAGCTGTATGGGGTGGAGCTTGACAGCATTTCAGGAAGAATTGCAAAGCAGCTTTATCAGAATGCCAATATCAGTATCACAGGATTTGAGAATACCACATATCCGGATAACTTCTTTGATGTGGTTGTCGGAAATGTGCCATTTGGTGATTACAAGGTATTTGATCCAAAGTACAACAAGTATAACTTCCGTATCCACGATTATTTTCTGGCAAAAGCACTTGATCAGGTAAGACCGGGAGGCATGGTTGCGGTGATTACCACAAAGGGAACACTTGATAAGGCAAATCCTACTATCCGAAAGTATCTGGCTGAAAGGGCAGAGCTTGTGGGAGCAGTAAGACTTCCGAATACTGCATTTAAAGACAATGCAGGAACCGAAGTGACAGTAGATATCCTGTTTTTGCAGAAGAGGGAGCGAAAGATTGATATTGAGCCTGACTGGGTACACCTTGGTGTGACCGAGAACGGAATTGCAGTCAACTCTTATTTTGCAGAGCATCCGGAGATGATGCTTGGATCTATGGAATATGATACAAGGATTTATGGACAGGACAGCAGATATACAGTCTGTGTGAATAATGATGAGAACTTCAATATGTACGAGGCTCTCAATAAGGCAATCGGAAATATCAAAGCCCAGATGACAGATTTTGAGAGAGTGGCAGATGAGGCGGAGCAGACGGAGGAAGTTATTCCGGCTGATCCGGATGTGAGAAACTACACTTACACATTTTTTGAAGGAAAACTCTATTACAGGGAAAATTCCGAGATGGTAAAAAAAGAAGTATCACAGACTGCCGAGGAGCGAATCCGAAGCCTTGATGAAATCAGACAGATAACAAGAGAGCTGATTGATATCCAGATGGATGGCTGCAGCGAGGAGGAGCTTTCTGATAAGCAGAGACTTCTTAATGTAAAATATGATGCATTTGTAAAGCAGTATGGCGCCATTACTTCAAAAGCAAACAGAATAGCTTTCAGGGATGACAGCGATTACCCACTTCTTTGCAGTCTTGAGGAAGTAAATGAAGACGGGGAGGTGAAAAAAGCGGATATGTTTTATAAGCAGACGATTAAGGCAAAGACTGTCATAGACAGGGTTGAGACTGCTGTGGAAGCATTAAATGTATCCGTCAATGAATTTGGATATGTAAATCTTGCCTATATGCTCTCTATCTATGAGCCGGATATTACTAATGCAAAGGAAGAACTTGCAGAAAAGTCCGGGCAGACAGCTGATGAGATAACATTTAGTGATGATGCTTTGGCAGAGCTTAGAAGGGCAGTTCTTGTGGAAGAGCTGGATGGATTGATTTTCCTAAATCCCGACCGCTACAACGAGAACAATCCCGACATCGGCTGGGAGACGGCAGACGAGTATCTTTCCGGCAATGTGAGAGACAAGCTTCGTGTAGCAAAAGCTATGGCAGCGGATACAGACAATCTGCAGGCAGAAAGATTTGCAGGCAATGTGGTAGCACTTGAAAAGGTGCAGCCGGAATGGATTGAAGCTTCAGATATTGATGTAAAGATTGGCACAACATGGATTGAGCCGCTTGATTATGAGCAGTTTATCTATGAACTTCTCAATACACCTAGACGGGCAAGGGCAGTCAGAAGCCAGTATTACAATACTGGCATTCAGGTACACTTAAATAAGATGAGCATGGAATGGTTCATCGAGAATAAGAGCATGGATAAGCATTCAGTGGCAGCTACTAAGACCTATGGTACAAGCCGCATGGATGCTTATTCTATTTTTGAGGATACGCTGAATCTAAAGACTGTAACCGTCAGGGACAGGATTGATGACGGAGATGGCAAATATCATTACGAAGTCAATAAGAATGAGACAATGCTTGCAAGGGAAAAGCAGAACATGATCAAGGAGAAGTTCAAGGAATGGCTGTTTGCAGAGCCGGAGCGAAGACAGAAATATGTGGAGTATTACAACGAGACATTCAATAACATCCGTCTGCGTGAGTATGACGGAAGTCACTTACAGTTTCCGGGAATGAATCCGGCGATTGAGTTAAAGCCACACCAGAAAAATGCGGTGGCAAGAATTCTTCTTGGGGGAAATACTCTGCTGGCACACTGTGTCGGAGCCGGAAAGTCATTTGAGATGATGGCTGCCTGCATGGAGCAGAAGAGACTTGGACTTGCCAATAAGACAATCATGGTTGTACCAAAGCCGCTTATCGGTCAGACGGCATCAGAGTTTTTAAGGCTTTATCCGTCAGCAAATATCTTAGTTGCCACAGAGCGTGATTTTGAGAAGAGCCGCAGAAAGCAGTTTGTATCAAGGATTGCGACAGGTGACTATGACTGTATCATCATGTCGCACTCGCAGTTTGAGAAAATTCCAATCTCAGCAGAGAGAAAGGAGAGAATGCTTAACGAGCAGATTGATGAAATCAGCTATGCGATTGATGAGATGAAGGAGCGTAACGGAGAGCGATGGACTGTAAAGCAGATGGAAAGCCAGAAGAAAAAGCTGGAGGAACAGCTGAAATCTCTATCTGATGAGAGCAGGAAGGATGACCTTATAACCTTTGAGGAACTTGGCGTGGATTCTATCATGGTGGACGAAGCACATAATTTCAAGAACCTTGCGATTTTTTCCAAGATGAATAATGTGTCAGGTATCAGCAGCAGTGGAGCGAAAAAGTCAACGGATATGCAACTTAAATGCCAGTATCTATCAGAGATAAATGATGGCAGAGGCATTGTATTTGCAACAGGTACACCGATATCCAATACCATGTGTGAGATGTATGTCATGCAGCTTTACTTGCAGAAAGCGGCACTTGAAGAGATGGGGATTTATCACTTTGATTCTTGGGCTGCAAACTTTGGTGAGGTGACTACTGCATTGGAGCTTACAGTTGAGGGAAGTGGTTTCCGAATTAAGAGCAGGTTCAATAAATTTACGAATCTGCCTGAGCTTATGAATATCTTTCGTGAGGTAGCCGATGTGCAGACAGCAGACATGCTTGCTCTTGATGTACCGGCTCTTCGTGGTGGTAAGCCTATCATTGTGGAGTCAGAGCCGGACTGGTATGTAAAGCAGGTCATGGAAAACTTTGTTGCAAGAGCAGAGCGTATCAGAGGTGGTGGAGTTGATCCGAGTGAGGACAACTTTTTAAAGATTACCCATGAGGCAAGATTATTAGGAACAGATGCAAGGCTGATTGATAAGGATGCTCCAAACAATCCAGATGGAAAGCTAAACAAGGTTGCGGAGAATGTGTGGAAAGAATATGAGAAAGGAAATGCCAACGGTCATATAGGCTGCCAGCTTATTTTTTCGGACATCGGCACACCGGGACCGGATAAGGA
>JALERM010000146.1 GCA_022764165.1 Eubacterium sp.
CTATTCTTTCAGAATCTCTGTCAAAGCCGCCATCAGCTCATCAATCTTGATTGGCTTTGCGATATGCCAGTTCATGCCTGCCTTGTATGCATTTTGCTTATCCTCCTCAAACGCATTGGCAGTCATGGCAACAATGGTAATTCCTGCTTTTTTCGGATCAGAAAGTTTCCGGATTGTCTGGGTGGCCTTGTATCCATCCATATTGGGCATCTGAATATCCATCAGAATCAGGTCATAATAGCCGGCATCTGCTTTTTCCATCATGTCTACACAGATAATACCATCTTCCGCATGCTCCACCAGAAAGCCTGCTTCTTCCAAAATCGTAATGGCAATTTCAGCATTCAACTCATTGTCCTCTGCCAGAAGTATTCGTTTTCCTTCAAATTGGTTTGCATCGAATACATGGGCTTTTTCTGTGATTTTTTGAGCATCGCCATCCTCTACAATGCGATGGGGCAGGGTTACAGTGATTTTAGTTCCTTTTCCCACCTTACTTTCCACTTCAATGGTTCCCTGCATCAAATCCACCAGTTTCTTCACAATAGGCATACCAAGTCCGGTACCATTCAGCTTACTTTCCGTGCTGGAACGCTCTCTGGTAAATTCTTCAAACAAATGAGGCAGAAATTCCTCAGACATACCTATACCTGTATCCTCAATAACTGTTTGATACATAGCATAACCCGGTCTGTCAGACGGAATTTCCGTAAGATTCATAGAAACTTTTCCACCGGAAGGTGTATATTTCAATGCATTACTCAAAATATTCAAGAAAATCTCACGAAGCTTTGTCTCATCACAGATAACATCCGAGTGCTCTACCATGGATGTTCTTGAAAACTCAATTCCCTTTTCCCTCATCTGGGAATCAAATAAGGAAAACAATGTATCATTAAATTCATAGGCATCCCAGTAGTTTTCATCCAAAGTCGTTTTTCCACTCTCAATTCTTGCCATCTCCAGGACATTGTTGATCAGAGAGAGCAAAAAGTCATTGGAGGTCTGGATTTTCTTGATGTAGGATTTCGCCAGTTCTTTATCATCCAGATGCTTTTCCAATAGCTCCGTAAAGCCGATAATGGCATTCATAGGGGTACGGATATCATGGGACATATTAAACAAAAAGGCTGATTTTGCCGCACTGGAGGCATTGGCAATCTCAAGCTGTGCCTTGGTGTCTGCTTTTTCATGGGCTTCTGTCACATCACGTCCCAGGATATTGATAATAGCTTCACCATTTTCATCATATCCTGCGAACACATTGATTTCATGCCACTCCAGTTTATCCGTATAATACATTGGTAATTCGTCCGTTCCCAAATGTCCTGACTTATCTGATTGTTCCTTTAAATAATCCAAGGACAGGAGTTCTTTTCCTCTTTGCAGATATGCCGGATCCACTGCCTTCAGAAAGCTTTGATAAATATCATCGAAGTTGTCTGTTGCTATCATCCGGGCAACCGTATCATCCAGACCGGTACCGGTAATCAATGTATATTTGCCTGTTTTTACATTTACAGTCATATTATAGCTGTAAAGCATCTTGGTAACACCGGAAAGCAGCTGATCTCTTGCCGTGGAGGCTCGTAGCTCACGCTCTTTGATTTCCTGCTGTTCATGTGCCTCGGTAATGTCTCGTCCGAGAATATTGGCAATCGGTGCACCATTCTCATCAGTTCCCAGGAAGATATTGATTTCATGCCACTCAATACCTTTCTCTGTTTTTACGGAATATTCCAGATTGCCAATGTAGCCGCTCTCATTCTTTCTGTTTCTGAGTGCTGTCAGACTGCTGAAATTACCGAAGGATTCCATATATTCCTCTGTTACATATGAAATCTTCTGTCGATATGCAGTTTCATAGTCATCCGTGGACTCAAAAATATCCACGAAATCCTTCATTCCCGTACCCACGATCAAACTATATTTTCCGCTTTCCAGATTTAAGGTCAGGTTATAGCTGTAAAGGGTCTTGGTGATATTGGAAAGGATCTGGTCCTTTGCCGCTACCGCCTTCAGTTCATTTTCACGTCTCTCCTGTGCTTCGTGAATCTCAGTGATGTCTCTTCCCAGAATGTTGGCGATAGGATTTCCTTCTTCGTCTACACCCATAAAAGCGTTGACCTCAAACCAGCCCACTCCTTTTTTTGTCCTGGCAGCATATTCAATCTGTCCGATATGACCACTCAGGTTTTGTTGGTTGCGCAAGGCCTGCAAAGAAAACTGGCGGTCCATTTCCTCCAGATATTCAGGAAGTGCCTTGCTCATCAGATAGGCACAAGCCTCTACATAATCATCAGTCTGTAAAAAATAGGGCATAAATTCTTCCATTCCCGTACCAATGATCAGACTGTACTTCCCTGTATTCAAATTTACCGTAGCATTATAACTGTACAAAGTTTTTGTGATATCAGAAAGAATCTGATCTTTTGCAGCGGAGGCCTTTAGTTCACGCTCTTTCGCTTCCTGTTGTTCATGGGCTTCCGTAATATCACGTCCCAAGATATTAGCTACCGGGACACCGTCTTCGTTTGTTCCCATAAAGAGGTTTATCTCATGCCATTCATTAGATTCCTCCACAAGAGCACGACAGGAAACCGTTCCTACATACCCTGTTGCATTGCTTTTTTCCTTCAATGCCGAGATACCTACAAGGCTTTCAAATTTCTCCTTATCTTCCAAAGCAATACCTTGCAAAAGCTTTGCGTGAACCAGCACATAATCGTCATTATGCTGCATGATATCAATAATTCTCTCCATTCCGGTTCCTGTAATAAGAGAATATTTCCATGTTTCAAGGTTTATCGTAACGTTATAACCGTAAAGCATCTTAGTAATACCGGAAAGGAGCTGATCTCGCGCCATAGCTGCCTTTTGCTGATTTTCTCTCTGTTCCTGACGCTTGTGTGCCTCCGTAATATCTCGTCCCAGAATATTGGCAACCGGTTCTCCTGCTTCATCCATGCTGATAAACACATTAACTTCATGCCATTCTTCTCCATTATCTGTGAAGGCTCCATACTCAAGGTTTCCGATAAAGCCATTTGCATTGATCCTTGCCCGAAGAGAATCCAGACTTGTAAGTGCTGCAAACTGCGCTACCTGCTCCGGATCCAGATAGGATAGCTTCTGAGTATATGCTGTTTCATAATCATCCGTGGACTTAAAGATTTCCATGAACTTGGTCATACCGGTGCCGATGATCATGCTGTACTTACCTGTTCTAAGATTCAATGTCAGGTTGTAGCTGTACAGCATTTTCGTCAGTTCAGACAAAATCTGATTTTTCGCAGCCGCCGCACGAAGCTCCTTTTCATTTTTCTCCTGGGCATTATGGGCTTCGGTGATATCTCGTCCCAGAATATTGGCAATCCTAGTTCCATCCTCCTGGGTTACAACAAACACATTGATTTCATGCCACTCATATTCGGTATCCCCCGGATAGAGAACCGGGTATTCAAACGACCCTCTGTATCCGTTTTCTGACGGATTGTTCCTTGCCGATTCAAAATTGGTAAGTTCCTCGAAACGCTTCAAATAAGACGGGTGAAGGATGCTGCCCTGAAATCCTCTCAGTTCTCTATAATCGTTGTGTTTCTTATATTCTTCAACAGTCCGCTCCATACCCGTTCCTGTAATCAAGGAATACGTTTCCGTTTCTAAATCAACCGTCAGGTTATAGCTATACATAATCTGGGTAATCTGAGAGAGAATTCTGTCCTTTTGGGCAGGTCCCTTTTTCAATTCATTTCTGGTCCTCCAGATAGAATAACTATTCTGAACAAAGAAATGTAAGGTCTCTTTTAAGAGTTCATAGGCTCCCTGCATTTCCTTCTCGGTTTTTCTATGTACACGGGAAAGAACTTCTCTGGCAGTTTTTTCATCAATTCCAAGCTCTGCTGTCTTTTTCATAATCTCGTCATCTCTCTGTGCAGTAGACAGAGCCTGTCCGGCCAGCACTTGGCCAAGCGCCTGACCATCCGGCAATGCAATCGGAATTGAGAAATCCCAAAAACCAAAGGGACACTCATAAATACCGTCTAAATCCGACTTCCATGTTGCCATACAACATGCCTTACCCGTTTCACAGGATTGAACCATCCTGCAAAACTCTGTCATTCCGAAATCTTCCGATACCTGATTTCCATATTTATCTACAATCATCGTAGCCATGCCACTACTTTTAGACCAGTTATCCAGTAATCTGTATAACTGATCCATATCGCAAAATTCTTGTAGACTCAAATCAGCTTTTCTAGTTATTTTATTTTCCATGTTCTTCCTCTGTTTCATGGTGATTCTCCTCCAATTCAATCGGTCCCTGCTTCTTCCACTCTTATCCAAGCCACTTCTTCATAACATTTATCAGTACTTTCCCTCAATAATCACATCATTTTCGATATAGATATGGATAGCCTGTTCATAATTACCCGCGGCAAATCTCTGACCATATCGCTCTTTCATGTCTGACCCCATCCGGTAACAGATGCCCTCACCGGTATTGGCATCAATTTTATAGATATTTTCATACGGAATTGCCAGAGCCTGAATCAATGATGTATACTCATTCTTTTCCCTCTCATAGATTAATTTATTATTTGTAACATCATGAATAAAGACAAAATAAACATCACCATACTCTTTTGTATGTACAAATCGTCCATAATCGCGAACATATTTTTCCGAGCCATCCCTACAAATAATTCGGTATTCTATGTAATCAGTATCATTCTCCTTTTGAATCTGTGATGAAATATTTCTCTCTACCAGGGCAAGATCATCCGGATGTACCATACCTTTAAAGGAATTCCCGGTAAGTGTCCTAAACTCCTCTGCGGTATCACATCCATATATTTTCATAACCTCACTGTTAAAGGTTATAAGTTCTTCCATCTCATCGGCATGATAAACAAAGACTCCACCCGGCAGACACTCTGAGATACCATCTGTCATTTTGAGTATGTTTGCTTTTCCATTTTCCATAAATCTCTCTGTCCTCTATGCGGCAAGGACAGCCTCCTTTGTTCACAATAAATCATATTCGGAAACAATCATTACTCTGCATCTATACAGCTATACTTTCCTTCAGTCAGTTGAAACAACTCAAGCTTAGCCGCTTCAAAGCAGTCTCATAATCATGAGCATCAATCGCATTTCTGATTAAGGTATCTATTTTATTATTCATAAAATTTAAATGCTCCCTGTCTGAACCTTTTTGTACAAATACCCAATATATTACTTTACAACTCCTCTCTGCAAAAAATCAACAAATTTCGCCCTTTTTGACACATTTTGACTTTTTCAGTCAATAATATTCTTCACAAATATTATATAAAGAGTGAAAAAGGCGCCATACCCACCATCTTTCGATGATGAGCTGACGCTCCATATTTTGTCCGTATTCTTTTGCAAAAGAGAAACAAATGAGCTGACGCATCTGCGTTTCATGTCTCATTTGTCTATAATAATATTATCACAGGCCAAAATAGAAAAAAAGATACGCGTCGTTAGTCTCTCGTTTATTTTACAGTTATTAGTCAATTATTTTATGAATTAACACACATAAATACTTGTCCATGCAAAATAACCCAATTTATAATATACTATACCTATCATACAAATCAATATACTATAGGGTATATACTATAACACGACAGGACTAACACATTATAAAGTAATTAGTAAGACAAATATCGAGTGATGATTTTTTTTTATTTTTAGGGTGGCTTTTTGCTTCGCAAAAAAAGCTAGAAATGCATAGCATTTTCTCGTCCCGAGTTTGCATTGCAAACTCGCGCTTTTCAGGGTTACGCTATCGCTTCATTCTTCGCTACGCTTCGGAACTGGCTTCGCCAGCCCTTACAATCCTTGCCACGGTTTAAAATCGAAA
>JALERM010000040.1 GCA_022764165.1 Eubacterium sp.
CTATCATTTTTTCAGAAGCATTGGGAAAAGTGAGTCCGAAAATATGCACTTAGCAAGACTTTGGCGCGAAGGCTTTCCTGAGCGTCAATTTAGTCGCGCTTAGTGCAGAGTTGAGGAGGAACGGCCTGCTTCTGAAAAAATTATAGGAAGTTTCCGTCCCTTTCCAAAATAACTAATAAGTATATTTTTATGTGTCTTATCATATATTTTCAGTAATTCCATCTTTCCGGAGTTCTATGCAGACTGTAAAAAAACACTGGAAACTTTTTCTGGCAGGTTCTCTGACTGCCGCCGGAATATTTTTTTCTCCTCACTTAATTTCCCGGGCACAATATTATCATGTCAACCACCAATTTGAGGCATTTACAGATGCTCTGTTTTCAGCCGATGTATGTGGAAATGCATTGAACCTCCACTATATTCTGGCCAATCCGGAAGACCTGGGCATCACAGATTACCGTATTTCTCTGGGAAGCTTTCACCCTTCCCAGATTGCTGTCCAGCGTATCACCTGCGAAAACAGGCTTTGTGCTCTTCAGTCATACGACCCGGAGTACCTGAGCCTTCAAAATCGCCTTACCCGGGATATTCTCCTCCTTTTCTATGAGACAGAACTTATGCCGGGCAATCAATATCTGTTCAGCGAAGTCCTGAGCCCTTCTCTGGGCAATCAGGCACAACTACCCATATTGCTGGCAGAATATACCTTTCGTCAGGAAACAGATATTCAAAACTATCTTAAAATTCTTGCTTCCGTTGATACATATTTTGACGGGATTCTTTCCTTTGAACAATTAAAATCACAAAATGGGACATTTATGAGTGATGTAACTGCCGACCGCATCATCCAACAATGCACTTCTTTCATTGAATATCCGGATGATAACTATCTGAAAGCAGTATTTTCTGATAAAATTTCTGATTTCCCGGGTCTGTCTGAACAAAAAAAAGAAGCCTACGAAAATCTCCATGAGAAGATTATCGATGACCAGGTACTCCCTGCCTATCAGTCACTGATCGACGGTATTTATCTTTTAAAAGGAACGGGTAAAAATCCCGACGGACTCTGTGGTTTTCCCGGAGGAAAGGCTTATTATGAGTATCTGCTGAAAAGTACCTGTGGTGTCTACGAATCTGTTTCCAACATTCAGACCAGACTTTTACAACAACTGGAACAGGATATGGCAGAGTATAGTTCCCTGTTATCCGGGCAGCAGGAGCCAACACTTCAGGCCATGGAATCAACATCTGCCATGCTTTCTGAAGACCCGGAACAAATGCTTCAGGACCTGCAGAACTATATGCAGTCAGATTTCCCGACAGCTCCGGACACTTCCTGGCAAATCAAATATGTTCCCTCGGACCTGGAAGAATACCTGAGCCCCGCCTTTTACCTGACACCTCCCATAGATACCATGAGCCCGAATGATATCTACCTCAACCGCCACGCAGACATGTCAGGTCTGACCCTGTTCACCACACTTGCTCATGAAGGCTTTCCCGGTCATCTGTACCAGACCATAACCTTTTCTGCCTCCAATCCTTCCCCGGTCCGTCATACCTTATCTATGGGCGGCTATGTAGAAGGATGGGCTACCTACGTAGAAACATATGCCTATGGATATGCTGATACCAATCCCGACCTTGCCCGGATGGCCTGGCTAAACCGCTCTGTCAATCTGTGCCTGCTCTCCCTGATGGACATCGGCATACACTATAACGGCTGGGACAATACCCGATGCCGAAACTTCCTTACCGGATTTGGCATCACAGACCCACAGACACAGGATGAAATCCGACAGACCATCATAGAAGACCCCGCCAACTACCTCAAATACTACCTGGGCTATCTCCATTTCCTAGATTTGAAAGAATCACAAAAACAAGAACTGGGTGATGACTTCAACCTGAAAGAATTCCACAGGAAGGTTCTGACTATCGGACCCTGCCAGTTTCCTGTGCTGGAGAAATATATAGATTTTTTGTAATTCTCCGTTCACTCCCATAACGAATTACAAAAAAGTATACTTCTGGTTGTGAAAGTCCGCTGTATCGTGCTATAATGTACACGTAGCACGTGAATAAATGTCGGAGGTGTAACAGTGGAAAAGGCGTATGATACATTCAATGATGTTCTGGTGAATCTTTTTAATGAAATTATGGATATTGAAGCGCGGGCAATTATTACACCGGAATTTAAGGATATTACCAATAATGATATGCATGTCATAGAGGCGGTGGGTATCGGAGATCCGCGTAATATGTCTGCCGTTGCAAAGCTGCTTTCGATTACAGTAGGGACGCTGACGATAGCGGTGAATAATCTGGTGAAAAAAGGTTATATCGAGAGAGTACGAAGCAAAGAGGATCGTCGTGTGGTTCTTGTGTCTCTGACTGAGAAAGGGAAAAAGGCATATCAGCACCATAAAAGATTTCATGAAGAGATGGTGCAGTCTCTTTTGAAGGGATTATCTGATCAGGAAATCAGTACGCTGGTAACGGCACTGACTAATTTGAGAGAATTCTTCCGAAATTATTAATAGTCCCGGGAAGTTATCAGTTCCCGGGACGGCTGAGTTCTTTTAACTGTTGAAACAGTTCGATATCAGAAGCCTTGATTTTGAGGTTGGTTTCCAGAGAACGACCATCAGCAGTTGTTATTTTCACTTCAATAATCGTATCTTCCGCCATCACACCAGGCTGTGATGCGGCAGCCATGAATTTGGGAAATTTAGGATGATTTGATTTAAAAGTATTCCACATTCCCAGAATCTTCATCATTTCCATAGGATTCTGCATATGATTCACCTCCTCTGATGTGAAACATATCATAACACAATATGATTCGGGTGTCAAAAACAGGTTACTGTTCACCCCGTGAACATTAACAAAAACAGCACCTAAATCAGAATCAAAATCTATATGTTTTATCCTTGATTTCTGCTGCTTTCAATGGTACGATAAACTCGAACTATACCGCAACCCGTTAATGTTTAATCTACTTTCAAAGGAGGATTTTTATGGCCGGTATAAATTATATGGCTGAAGCAGCCGCTGATTACGTAAAAGCAATGAAACTTGGAAAGAAAGAGGGCGATATTGTCCCTGTTCTTGATGATATATTAAAGGAGAAAAATATTACTTCCCCCAAGGAGATACCTCTGGGTGTTGTTCAGATTCCCTCTGAACTTGTGGTAGGAACCAAAACTTCCGGAAGAAGTTCTGCATTCAGTAAAAGTTTTTATCCGCTTTTACAAGAAAATACGGAATTCGCCGCCAAATGGAAAGGGCTTTATCAGGCTCATCTGAATGAGGGCATCCGCGACCCTATCAAAGCTTATGAGTTTATGAACAAATTTTACGTGGAGGAAGGAAATAAAAGGGTCAGTGTTCTGAAATTTTTTGATGCTGTGTCTATTCCCGGCAATGTAATCCGGATTGTTCCTCCACGCACCGATGATAAAGAAAATAAAATCTACTATGAATTTATGGATTTTTACAGCCTGTCCGGCATTAACTATATCTGGTTTTCTCAGGAAGGCAGTTTTGCCAAACTGCAGCGACTGGTCGGAAAACGTCCTGATGAAGTATGGTCGGAAGATGACAAACTGACTTTCAGTTCTATATTCTCCCGTTTTACGGCAGAATATAAAGCAAATGGCGGTGACAAACTGCCGATTGAACCGGGAGACGCTTTCCTTTCTTTTATCAAAGTGTACGATTACCACACGCTGGATGATATGACTTCTGCTGAACTGAAGGCGAAGCTCATCAAATCCTGGGATGAGTTCCAGCTTTTAATCACGGATGACTCCCTGGAACTGCAGATGGATCCTTCTAAGGATACCGAAGTGAAGAAAAATATTTTTGCCCGGCTGATTCCTGTCAGCACACCAAAGCAGCATGTGGCATTTATCCATGAAAAGACAGCCAAAACTTCCGGATGGACTTATTCCCACGAATTGGGTCGTATGCACCTGGAAGAGGCTTTTGCTGACCAGATCAGCACTACCTGCTATAATAATGCAACCGAAGAAAATGCTGAGGAGTTGCTGAATAAGGCCATTGCCGACGGCAACAACCTGATTTTCACTACATCTCCGCCGCTGATGAAAGCCAGCCTGAAAGTAGCCATCGAACATCCGGAGGTTAAGATCCTCAACTGTTCCCTGAATACCTCTCACAAGTATATCCGTACCTACTATGCACGTATGTACGAGGCAAAATTCCTAATGGGAGCTGTCGCAGGGGCTATGTCCCGCAACGGCAAGATTGGCTACATCGCCGACTATCCAATATTTGGTATGACAGCAAACATCAACGCTTTTGCGCTGGGTGCCAAAATGGTGAATCCGCGTGCAAAAATCTTCCTGGAATGGTCTACCTTAAAAGATCATGATGTAATGGAAGCCTTTAAACGAAATGAAGTTCACTATATCTCCGGCCAGGATATGATTATTCCCGGTGAGGCCAGCCGACATTTCGGTCTCTATCGTGCAGATGAAGAGTCTCCGTTGAACCTTGCCATGCCGATTTGGCACTGGGGCAAATTCTATGAAAAGATGATCCGCAACATTATGGATGGATCTTTCAAATATGATAATGCCACTGCCAACACCAAGGGTCTGAACTACTGGTGGGGTATGTCAGCCGGTATTATCGACGTTATCTGCTCCAAGCATTTGCCGATCGGTACAGCCCGTCTGGTAGACCTTCTGAAGCAGACCATCTGTCAGGGAGACTTTAATCCATTCTCCGGTGTTCTTTATTCACAGAAAGGTCTTGTACAAAGAGATGCTGACAAGGTGATGAGCCCGGAAGAAATTGTGACTATGGACTGGCTGGCAGAAAATGTCATCGGTTTCATCCCCAAAATGGATGATCTGATTGAGAAAGCAAAACCTGTAGTAAAACTGCAGGGAATTGACAATCCGGAAGCAAATTGATCTTTCGGTTATTTCCCGAGGTACTTTTTATGAAAATTTTAGCAATCGCAGATGAAGAATCGAAATATCTGTGGGATTTTTTTGAAAAAGAAAAGCTGGAGGATATCGATCTGATACTCTCCAGCGGGGATCTGAACCCCAGATATCTTTCTTTTCTCGCCACTTTTACCTCTGCACCGGTATTGTATGTACACGGTAATCATGATGATAAATATGAAAGGATCCCTCCGGAAGGCTGTATTTGCATCGAGGATCAGATTTATGAGCATGAAGGTGTACGCATCCTCGGTCTGGGAGGTTCCATGCGCTACCGGCCGGGAGTAAACCAGTATACGGAAAAAGAAATGGTCAAACGTGTAAAAAAGCTTCGCTTCAAACTTTTCCGTAAAAAAGGATTTGATATTCTGCTGACACACTCCCCCGCCTACCAGCTTAACGACGGACGGGATCTTCCCCATCAGGGATTCCAGGTATTCAATACTTTGATGGACAAGTACAAGCCCCGTTTCTTTATTCATGGTCATGTACATATGGCATATGGGCGGCAGCACAAACGATATGACCAGTATGGTGACACACATGTGATCAATGCCTTTGAGCGGTGCGTCTTTGATTTTGATGATGAAAATCTTAAAGAACATCTGAGATAAAAACGGAGAGACCAGGGGACAGGTACATAGTCACAATATTGACTATGTACCTGTCCCCTGGTCTCTCTTAATTCAATTTTTTTCCCTTAAGGATTACCTGCTTCACAGTCAGATCTTCTTTTCTCAGCAGCACCGCATTGGCCACTTTCCCCGGTGTGATGCTTCCGTACTTGTCATAGATTCCCACAGATCTGGCGGAGTTTACTGCAGCACAACGTACTGCTGTCTCCAGCGGCACATGCATCTGAAGGACTGCAGTTCTCATGCACTCCATCAGGTTGGTGTTGGAGCCTGCCAGGGTTCCATCTTCCAGGGTAGCACGATTGCCCTGTGCTCTGACCGGCTGACCACCCAGCTCATACATCCCATCGGGAAGTCCTGCTGCCATCATGGTGTCACTGATAAAGATCACACGATCCGGCCCGAACATTTTCAGTGTATTTCTGACCACTGCCTGATGGATATGTACGCCGTCACAGATCAATTCTGCCTCACAGGTATCATCATCTGATGCGGCGATGATCGGTCCCGGATTCCGGTGGTTGATGGGATTCATGGCATTGTACAGGTGCGTCACATGACTTACACCGGCTTCAATGGCTTCTTTTGCCGTCTCATAGTCCGTATCCGTGTGAGCGATAGACAAAACCACCTCGTCCTTTTTGGCCCGGATAAATTCCATGGCGCCCTCTACCTCCGGTGCGATATCCACCAGTTTGAACAATCCGCCGGCCTCTTTCTGCAGACGGTCAAACATTTCTACATCCGGTCTGTGGACGTATTTCCCATTCTGAGCACCTTTTTTCTTCATAGCAATAAAAGGACCTTCCATATTGATGCCGCAGAGAATGGCGCCTTTTTCATTCTTATGATTTCTGGCAGCTTTCGCAATCTCTGTCAGCTTTTCTTCAGAAAATGTCATGGTTGCAGGAACAATGGTCGTCACACCCACGCTGGCCTCATAATCGGCAATTGCCTGTATAGCCTCTTCCGTTCCGTCGCAGAAATCTCTGCCCACGCATCCATGAAAATGAATATCTGTCAGTCCGGGAATCAGATAACACCCTTCCCCGTCCAGAATTTCCCCATCGCATTCGCCGGCAGCTGCAGATTCTTCTGCAAACTGCTCTCCGCATATATATACGTCTTTCTTTTCAAAAGTTCCCTGCTCCGTATAAATTTCCGCATTCCTGATAATCATCATACTTCCCCCTTCTCTTTCCGCTTCAGTACCATCACCGTGGTATCATGAAGCTCCATTTTCTTCTGTTTGTCAATTTCCTGATAATACGCATACAGAATATCCGCCATCACCAGAACCGGATACTGGGGAGAGATCAGGCTCCCCGACTCCAGATTTTTTCTGGTTGGCACACAGACCACTTCATCGCAAAATTCTTCGTACTCCGGCCTGTCGTTAGCTGTAATCAGGACAGTCGCTGCTCCATTCTGATGGGCCTGCCGCAGAGATTCTATCACATCCTCCGTCCTGCCGCTGATGCTGATTCCCATGACCATACAATTCTCATTGGCTGTTACAGAACGCATCCTCATCACATCACTGTCATCCATTGCATCCATATCCAGACCAAGCCGCATAAAGCGAAACTGGATTTCTCTGGCTGCAAGCCCGGAACTCCCTTTCCCACATACAAATACACGTTTTTTGGTATTCATCATTTGTACTACCCGGCGAAGCTGATTCTCATCGGCAAGATTATAGCTTTTATTCAAAAGCTCCTGATACGCGTCAAAAACGACCCACATCTGCCCCGTCACATTTGGATGATCGTCTTCAAAAGATTCCTGATAGTTATACACGAACTCACGATAACCCTTATACCCGCATTTCTTTGCAAATCTTGACAGGGACGCTTCTGATACATATAACATACCGGATATTTTTTTCGAAGAAAAATCCATTTTTTCCCGATTATTGATAAAAAAATCTGCAATACTCTTCTCCACAGCAGACAGATTTTCGTAATGTGCTTCAATAACAGGGACGATTGTCTTCTTATAATACTGCATAAAATTCCCCCATTTTTATTGTTCCGGATTCCATATCGGAACAGTTCTCTAAAAATATCATCTGTTTTATTTCAGTATAGCATTTTCCCTTTTACTTTCAACAAATAGTTTTATTTTTGAAAGTACTTTCTTCC
This sequence comes from Eubacterium sp., assembly GCA_022764165.1. Taxonomy (GTDB): domain Bacteria; phylum Bacillota; class Clostridia; order Lachnospirales; family Lachnospiraceae; genus Oliverpabstia. Next base: position 7,762 of record JALERM010000040.1, read on the forward strand.
CTTGATTTTATATATCTCATATGCTAGCATAAATGCAGAATAACAAAAGGAAGGTATATGATTATGGCCGACATGAAGAAAATCCCCTATAAAATTTACCTGGAAGAACATGAAATGCCGAGACAGTGGTACAATGTCCGGGCTGATATGAAACATAAACCTGCTCCTCTTCTGAATCCTCAGACACTTCAGCCTATGACCGCCGAAGAGCTGAATCATGTGTTCTGTGATGAGCTGGTAAAACAGGAACTGGATGAAACAACTGCTTACTTTGATATTCCGCAGGAGATTCTGGATTTCTACAAGATGTACCGCCCGTCACCGCTGGTGCGTGCCTACTGTCTGGAAAAAGAACTGGATACCCCGGCAAAAATATATTATAAGTTCGAAGGCAATAACACCTCCGGCAGCCACAAGCTGAATTCTGCCATCGCTCAGGCTTATTATGCGAAAAAGCAGGGTCTGAAAGGTGTAACCACCGAGACCGGTGCCGGACAGTGGGGAACTGCGCTGTCCATGGCCTGTGCTTATCTGGGACTGGACTGCAATGTATTTATGGTAAAATGCTCTTACGAGCAGAAACCGTTCCGCCGGGAAGTGATGCGTACTTACGGTGCTAATGTAACTCCATCTCCGTCCGACACCACCAACGTGGGCAGACAGATCCTGGAGAAATTCCCGGGAACCACTGGAAGTCTGGGCTGTGCAATCTCTGAAGCCGTGGAAGCAGCCACCTCACGGGAGGGATACCGCTATGTACTCGGTTCCGTTTTGAATCAGGTTCTCCTGCATCAGTCTGTCATTGGACTGGAAGCAAAAGCTGCCATGGACAAGTATGGTATTACTCCGGATGTAATTATCGGATGTGCCGGAGGCGGATCCAACCTGGGCGGATTAATTTCACCATTCATGGGTGAAAAATTGCGGGGAGAAAAGGATTATCAGTTTATCGCCGTAGAACCTGCCAGCTGTCCAAGCCTGACCCGCGGAAGATACGCTTATGACTATTGCGACACCGGAATGGTATGTCCGCTGGCTAAAATGTACACACTGGGCAGCGGATTTATCCCTTCAGCCAACCATGCCGGAGGACTTCGCTATCACGGTATGAGTTCCGTTGTTTCTCAGCTCTATGATGATAAGCTGATGGAGGCTGTTGCCGTGGAACAGACCAGCGTATTTGCTGCAGCAACACGTTTTGCCCGCGTGGAGGGAATTCTTCCTGCACCGGAAAGCAGCCATGCGATTAAAGTTGCCATCGATGAAGCACTCCGCTGCAAAGAAACCGGTGAGGAGAAAACCATTCTCTTCGGTCTCACCGGAACCGGATACTTCGATATGTACGCATACGCCGCATACAATGACGGTAAAATGTCAGACTATATTCCTACAGATGAAGACCTTGCCAGAGGATTTGCAGGACTTCCGCATGTACCGGAATTATAATTATAATTTCACATATTTTCTTCAGCCGGGCATACAATGTACTAATTGTATGTCCGGAGTTTTTTATGAAATTTCTTCTCTTTCTTTCTGATCTGATGATTCCTCTGATTCTATTTTACATTGTGGGATTTGGACTGCTGATGAAGGGAAATATCTATGAAGATTTTGTCCAGGGAGCTGCCGATGGCTTGAAAACGGTAGTAAAAATCATGCCTACGCTGATCGGCCTGATGACAGGGGTTGGAATCGTACGTGCCTCCGGACTGTTGGACAAAATAGGGGAATTTCTGGGGAAATTTCTGGACAGACTGGGATTTCCGGGCGAACTGGTTCCGCTTTCTATCGTAAAAATGTTTTCCTCCAGTGCCGCCACCGGGCTTCTTCTGGATATCTATAAAAAATTCGGTACTGATTCGAGAACCGGACTGATTGCCTCCCTGATTCTCTCCAGTACCGAAACTATTTTTTATACCATGAGCGTTTATTTTATCGCCGCCAAAGTGACCCGAACCCGCTATACACTGGCAGGCGCACTGCTTTCCACAATGGCAGGGACCATCGCCAGCGTTATCCTGGCCTCACTCATGTGAAGGATGACGGCGTCTTACTTCTTTCATAATCAGGCAGTACATCACAATAAAAAGGATACCTGCCAGAATCCACGCCATAGGGCTTGCCATGCAGATTCCCAAATAACTGTCATAGTGAGCGGCCACGATTGCAACTACACCACGTCCTACAAGCTCTGCCACACCGCCCAGCATAGCGGTAAACCCAAAGCCCATACCCTGAATACCATTTCTGTACACATTGACAACCGCCAATGGTATGAAGAACACCGCCACACATCTGAGATACAGATCTACCAGCGGCATCAGTGCATCCAGATTTTCTGACACGAACAACCCTGTAAGTTTATATCCCCAGACATAGACCAGAACGCCCGTAACGGCCGCATAAACAAAAGAAATAACTGTAGCCGACATAAATCCCTGATGGATTCTTTTAACCTTGCCAGCGCCCATATTCTGGGCAGAATACGTTGCCATAGTGGCACCTAAGGCAACATACATCTGAGTAACCACCTGCTCAATTTTATTGGCCGCCGTAAATGCAGCCACATGCAGAGATCCCAGTCCATTCAATGCTGCCTGCACCATCATCGTTCCGATTGCCGTGATGGAGTACTGCAAAGCCATGGGAAATCCAATCACAAGCTGAGTCCGGATCAGATGAGCATCCGGTCTGAAATCCGACTTCTCCAGTTTCAGAACCGGCACCTTTTTTATAATATAAATCAGACAAAGCAGACCTGATACTCCCTGTGCAATCACCGTGGCATATGCTGCTCCAGGTGCTCCCAGATGGAATACAATAATCAAAACAAGATCCAGTACAATATTCAGTACAGCCGAAAACAAAAGGAAATACAGCGGTGTCTTACTGTTTCCCAAAGCTCTCAGTATACTGGCCAGAAGATTATACAGAACCTGTGCAAAAATACCGGCACAGATGATCATGATATACAGATAAGTATCATGAAAAATATCGTCCGGTGTATTCATAAACTTCAACAATGGTTTCATTCCCACCATACTGACCACCGTCATAAGTAAAGAAATCACAACAGAAAGTACTGCTGCGGATCCTACCGTCTTTCTCATGCCCTCCATATCTCCGGCACCAAACCTCTGACTGGTAATCACCGTAAATCCTGCCGTCAGCCCCATCAGAAATCCCAAAATCAAGAAACAAATGGTTCCTGTGGCGCCAACCGCCGCCAGAGCTTTCGTTCCTACAAACTTACCTACAATTACAGTATCAACCATCGTATAAAACTGCTGAAATATATTACCGATTACAATGGGAAGGGTAAAATTCCAGATAATTTTCGCCGGGCTGCCTGCTGTCATATCTTTTTCCATAGATGTATCCGCCTTTCTTTTTTATCTGAACATAACTGAAAAAAATCCGGGCAAAACTGCCCGGGAAATTTTCCGTTCCTTATTATAGTTCAGGTCATGCAAAGATACAATACAGAAAAAAATACGATTTGAAGCACTTTTTTCGTCAATATTACTTATTATTTCTGCACATATGCAGCCAGTGCCTGGTCCATATTCTTGATATGATCAAACAGCCAGTCCACTACATTTTTCTGAACAGCTGCTACAAAAGCATCTGTCGGTCCTTCTTCTTCTACCAGCATCTCATGCAGCTCTTCTACTGATTTCTTAAATTCTGCATGTTTTGCCTTATGTCCTTCGATTGCCGGATAGGAAACTTCTTCCTGAAGCTTCTCTTCCTCTCCAAAATGGAAATCTGTATAATCAGACAGATAATCCAGCATCTTGATTGCTTCTACTTTTCCGCCGCCTTCTTCGCAGCAGGCTACCAGCTTGTCAATCTTTCCAATCAACTCTTTGTGCTGCTCATCAATCATAGCGTTTCCTGTTACCAGACTGTTATCAAATTCTACTTTCATTTTACATCCTCCCGGTTTCCTGTATATTACTTACTTTCTATAATAGTATCGCAATTTGGACAAATTATCAATGAAAAAATGAAAAAGGGTGACTGGGGGACGGGTTCGTAGTCACCTCCTGTCCATCACTTTACAAAATACCACCGCCACCACTGTACTCACCGCCGTAGCAACAATTCCCGGCCCTACAATCGCTGCCGGATTCACACTGCCATACTGGCTTCTGTAAGCAATAACATTCACCGGAATCAGCTGAAGCGATGAGATATTCAATATCAGAAAAGTACACATCTCATTGCTGGCTGTCCCCTGTTTCTGAATGATTCCGGCAATTTCCCCTTTTCTTCTCTCATCCTCCAGATCCGCCAGTGCCTCCATACCTTTCAGACCAGCAGGTGTGGCGGCCCATCCAAGCCCCAGTATGTTCGCCACGATATTCATAGCTATATGGCTATTAGCCGGGTGGTCTTCCGGAATCGCAGGAAAAAGGAATTTCATCACCAGCCGCATTTTCTTTACCATGGCATCCAGAAGACCCGTATTTTCTGCTATTCTCATCATTCCTACCCACAGTGCTGTCACTCCCGCCATCACAATACAAAGATTGACTGCCTCTTTAGAGGAATCGATTGCTGCCTCTGTGACCGCTTTCAGATTCCCTGTTATCGTACCGTAGATAACGCCAACCAGAATCATACCGCCCCATAGATAGTTCATATACTTTTGCCATTCATGTGTTATTATTACAGTATATGACCAGGGGACGGGTTCATATTCTCCATTTCGAAAAATTTCCAGTAGTTGTTTAATCTGATACGTTTTCAGTTCTTTCTCTGGATTTTCGTAAGGTCTCCTGTCATTTGATAGGACAAAGGGCACTCCTCGTGGCAAATGCAACGTCCCTAAATCACAATAAGAAAAAAGAGAAACATCCGCTTCTCTTTTTTCTTATTATTCCTTTACACTCAAACGCACCAACGCTCTCTGCAGTTTTGCCTCAGCAATCTTATATTCTTTATCTGTCAGACCGCCCTTGGCCAGCATTTTTTCTGCACGTTCTTTGGCGGCACTGGCTCTTTCTGCATCGATATCTTCTTTCCACTCCCAGGTGGTAGCAAGTACATCGCATTCGCCGTTGATCACCGACAGCATCCCGCCAATACAGGCTGCCTCTCTTCTGGTTCCATCTTCCAGAACGATATGTGCTTCACCCATACCAAGTGCGGTACAGAAATTGCAGTGTCCTGCAAGGACTGCCAGATCACCACTGATACTGCGGCAAACCACGCGTTCCACTTCACCTTTGAACAAAAGTCCGTCCGGTGTTCCGATTCGTAATGGGAAGGTTCTCATAGACAACCTCCTTTACATTTTTTTCGCTTTTTCGAAAACTTCATCGATAGTTCCCGAGAACAGGAAACAGCTCTCCGGAATATCATCACATTCACCGTCAAGAATCATCCGGAATCCTCGCAGTGTTTCTTTCAACGGTACATACTGACCCGGCATACCGGTAAACTGTTCTGCTACAGAGAAGCTCTGAGACAGAAACCTCTGTACTTTACGGGCACGGTTAACGGTTCTTTTATCTTCTTCTGACAATTCATCCATACCCATGATGGCAATGATGTCCTGCAGTTCTTTATAACGCTGCAGCACTCTCTGCACCGCACGGGCAACCTCGTAATGTTCTGTTCCAACAACTTCCGGTGAGAGGATACGGCTGGTGGAATCCAGCGGGTCTACTGCCGGATAAATACCCTGGCTGGAAATCTCACGGGACAATACCGTTGTAGCATCCAGATGGGTAAAGGTAGTTGCCGGAGCAGGGTCTGTCAGGTCATCCGCAGGTACATAAACTGCCTGTACGGATGTGATAGAACCCTTTCTGGTAGATGTGATTCGCTCCTGAAGAGCACCCATCTCTGTTGCCAGTGTAGGCTGATAACCTACTGCTGACGGCATACGGCCAAGAAGAGCGGAAACCTCAGAACCTGCCTGGGTAAAGCGGAAAATATTATCAATGAACAGTAGCACATCCTGATTCTTTACATCACGGAAATATTCTGCCATAGTCAGTCCGGAAAGTCCCACACGCATACGGGCTCCCGGCGGCTCATTCATCTGACCGTAAACCAGAGCGGTCTTATCAATAACTCCACTTTCTTTCATTTCGTTGTAAAGGTCGTTACCCTCACGGGTACGTTCTCCAACGCCGGTAAATACGGAAAGTCCACCATGTGCCGTAGCAACATTATGGATCAATTCCATGATCAATACTGTTTTTCCAACACCGGCTCCACCAAACAGACCAATTTTTCCACCCTTCGCATAAGGGCAGATCAGGTCAACAACCTTAATACCAGTCTCAAGGATTTCTGTAGCCGGCATCTGCTCTTCATAATCCGGTGCCGGACGATGAATCGGCCAATATTCTTTTGCTTCCGGAGCCGGAAGATTATCTACCGGATCACCCAGCAGGTTAAATACACGTCCCAGACATTCCTCACCGACCGGAACCGCAATCGGTTTCCCTGTATCCACAGCTTTTGTGCCGCGGACCAGACCATCGGTGGAATTCATAGCGATACAGCGAACGATATTATCACCTACCTGCTGTGCCACTTCGGCGGTCAGCTTTACGCCGTTATTATCAATCTCTATCGCATTCAGAAGTGCCGGCAGCTCATCATGTCCGAAACGGATATCCAGAACAGGACCGATGACCTGCACCACTTCTCCTACATGTTTATCACTCATTCCTATGAATCTCCTCTAAATTCAAAACTTGCTTGCACAATCAGATGCCTTCCGCACCTCCAACAATTTCAGTAATTTCCTGCGTTATGCTTGCCTGACGGGCGCGATTGTAATACAGATTCAGTTTTTCTATCATCTCTTCTGCATTGCTGGTGGCTGCCTCCATAGCCATTCTTCTGGCTGCCAGTTCACTGGCAAGGCTCTCACATACGCCGCCATATATAAGTCCGGCAAGATACTCCGGTACAATTGCTTCGAAAACCTCCATACTGTCTGGTTCATACAGAATCTGTCTGCGCGGTCTGTCCTTCGGACGTGTTTCGCTGACCAGATCCATCAGTGGAAGCATGGAAAATACTTCCGGCTGCTGGGACAGCATAGAAACAAATGTCGTGTAACACAGTTCAATATGCCCAAAATGCCCGTTTTTAAACTCTGCACACAGCAGATTGGCTATCTCAAAACAATCCGCCACCGAAATATCTGCCACTTCGGCAAAAGCTTCTGTCAGGCAGGGAATCTTCTTTCTCTGAAAATATTCCACTGCCTTCTTGCCAATAGGCAGTACCACAAAGTCTTTTCCGGCACTTTCTTTCTCCAGACATTTAAACAGGTTTGTATTATACCCGCCTGCCAGTCCCCTGTCTCCGGCGATTACTACATAACAGCTTCTGCTGCTGGAAGCTTCTTTCGCATAAACAGAAGAAAAATCAATATTTTCAGCCGCAATATCCTGCAGCGTACTATATAATTCCCTGAAATACGGGCGGCAGGTCTCTGCACGCTCTTTTGCTTTACGCAGTTTGGAGGATGCCACAAGTTCCATCGCCTTGGTAATCTGCATGGTACTCTGTACACTTTTTATCCGCAGCTTTACCGACTTCATGTTTGCAGCCATATCATTCCCTCCTAATTACTTACTTTGTTGGTCTTGTATTCAAAAATTCTTCTGTATACTCATCCAGCACGGCTCTCAGCTTTTCTTCTGTCTCAGTCTCAAGTTTTCCTGTCTCACGGATCGTCTGCATAACAGCAACACCCTCCGCATTCGTATCAAGATGTGTAAACAGCCCTGACTCATAAGTTCTCACATCTTCCACATTTACTTTAGCCAGAACGCCCTTGGTAACTGCATACAGAATCGCTACCTGTTTTTCTACCGGAACCGGTGCATTCTGGTTCTGCTTCAAAACCTCCACAATACGTGCACCCTGTTCCAGACGTGATTTCGTATCAGCATCCAGATCAGAACCGAACTGTGCAAAACTCTGCAGCTCACGATACTGAGAATAAATCAGCTTCAAAGAGCCGGCAACCTTCTTCATAGCTTTAATCTGAGCGTTACCGCCTACTCGTGATACAGAAATACCCGGGTTAACTGCCGGCATAATACCGGAATGGAATAACTCAGTCTCCAGGAAGATCTGACCATCCGTAATAGAAATTACGTTGGTCGGAATATAAGCAGATACATCGCCTGCCTGTGTCTCGATAATCGGCAGTGCGGTTAAAGAACCGCCACCATGGGCATCGTCCAGTTTTGCCGCACGTTCCAGCAATCTGGAGTGCAGATAGAATACATCTCCAGGATATGCCTCACGTCCCGGCGGACGGCGAATCAGCAGAGAAAGTGCACGGTAAGCTACCGCATGCTTACTCAGATCATCATAAATAATCAACACATGCCGGCCTTTGTTCATAAAATATTCGCCCATTGCGCAGCCGGAATATGGTGCGATATACTGCAGCGGGCTTGCCTCGGAAGCGGTGGCTGCAACCACGATTGTGTAGTCCATCGCTCCGTTTTTCGTAAGGTTATCTACCAGATTGGCAACAGTGGAACGTTTCTGTCCGATTGCAACATAGATACAGATAACGCCATTTCCTTTCTGGTTAATAATAGTGTCTACCGCCAGTGTGGTCTTACCTGTCTGACGGTCTCCGATGATCAGTTCTCGCTGACCTCTTCCAATCGGAACCATGGAGTCAATTGCCTTGATTCCTGTCTGTAATGGTTCAAATACAGATTTTCTTTCGCATATTCCGGGAGCCGGACTTTCAATTGCACGATACTCTTCTGTCACAATCGGGCCTGCTCCGTCAATCGGCTGTCCCAGGGCATTCACAACACGACCAATCATAGCTTCTCCTACCGGAACAGAAACAACTTTTCCGGTACGTTTCACGGTCTGCCCTTCACCAATATTTTCATCGGAACCAAATAATACGATGGATACGCTGTTTTCTTCCAGGTTCTGTGCCATACCGAAGCTTCCGTCTTCAAATTCCAGCAATTCCCCTGCCATACAGTTCACAAGACCGCTGGCTCTGGCAATACCGTCACCAACCATCAGAACTGTACCTGTCTCATTCTGCTGAATCCTGTTCTCATAATATTTGATCTGGCTGCGAATGACCTTAGATATTTCTTCAGGTTTTAATTGCATGATTCATTCCCATCCTTTAAACAATTATTTCACTCAATTTTCTGGAAACATCCGACAGACGGCCCTGTACCGTACCATCCAGCTGTTTTCCTTCCAGTTCCACACGCAGACCTGCCAGCACTTCCGGATCCACCTTCACTTTCAGTTCAATATCTTTTCCACTGATTTTCTTCAGTTTTTCCTTCAGTGCAGCTTTCTGTTTGTCATCCAGCGGCACCGCACTGGTAACAACAGCTTCCGCAATGTTATGATCCGCATAATATCGCCGTGTAAACTCTTCACAGCAGCCTGCATATTCCCTGAGAATATTGCGCTCACACAGCAGTTTCAAAAAATTCACCAAATATCTCTCTGCCCGGGCACCAAAAGCATCTTCCAGCAGCTGATTTCTTTCTTCTTTGGGAATCGCAGGATTTGTCAATAATTTTACATAATCCGGATTCTCCCGAAATAATTCCCGAATCATCTGCATCTGTTCCAGAATAATGCCCGCAAGCTGTTCCTCAGCAGCAAGTTCATACATGCTGCCGCCATATAATCTGGCAGTCTGCGTCATGATGCCTCACCTACATTCGATATAAATTCGTCAATCAGTTTCCTGTGGTCTTCTTCACAAATCTCGCGTTCAATGACTTTTCCGGCAATTTCCATAGCCATTCCGCCAATCTCACCTTTGATTTCATTCACCGCTTTTCTCTTCTCCTGTGCGATATCATTTTCAGCTTTTACCTTAATGGCTGCCGCCTGGGAGGCAGCTTCTTTCAGCATCGCCTCACTCTGCACCGCCGCAGTTTTCTGTGCGGATATCAGAATATCATTCGCTTTATTCTTTGCTTCCAGCATATTCTGTTCATATTCCGCTTTTATGGCATCAGCTTCATTCTTTGCTTTCACCGCATCCTGAATCTGGGCATCTGCCATCTGCCTGCGTTTCTCCAGCATCTCGTTGATCGGTTTAAAAAGAAAACGCTTGATGAGATAAACCTGAATGAACAGGTTACAGATCTGTGCTATGAAGGTCCACGGCACAATTCCAACCAAATCCTGTACCTGCATGTTTGTAACCTCCTGTATTTTTCAGGTACGCCATCGGCGCACTTACAGCATTCAATCTTACCGTCTGCTATCAGCTCAGGAAGTTCATGAACATACCAGGTGCAACGAAAATCAGAAGCAGACCGGTTACAAAACCATAGATACCGGTTGTCTCGGCAATAGCACAACCAAGAAGCATCGTAGAAGTTACTTCACCTTTACATTCCGGCTGACGGCCGATTGCTTCCAGTGCTTTGGCAACAGCATTACCTTCACCAATACCAGGGCCGATACCTGCGATCAGTGAACATCCAGCTCCAATTGCACAACCTGCCAGTGCGATACCTTTTGCGAGTAATTGAAATTCCATAGTGTAATCCTCCTGTAAATAAATCTTTTATTATTTGCTTAAGTTGGGGAATGCCAATACATTCCGTGTGTTCTGCATACTGCCTGACTATTCCTCTGCCGCATTGGCAATATACATGACGGTCAGCATACAGAAAATAAATGCCTGCATAACTCCTGAGAACCAGTCAAAATAGACAGACGTTATGGCCGGAATACCTACCTCCAGAATCGGTATCTTTGCCAGTACGTCTCCGATGATGCCCGGCAGCAAGCCTAAAAGCTTAGAACTTGCCAGTGCTAGTGCTCCATAAATCAGAGCATTGATTACGACACCTGACAAAATATTACCAAAATGACGGCATGCCATACTGACCGGAGTCGCAAGTTCTGACAAAATATTGAATGGAGTCATAACAGCAATCGGCGTCGTAAATCCTTTCAGATATCCGCCAAATCCATTGGTCTTGATTTTCTGTGATGTTATCATAATAAATACAACCACTGCCCACGCAGCCTCTGTGGACAAATCTGCAGTAGGACTTCGAAGACCAATCAGACTGATCAGATTGGATACCACACTGGTAGCAAATAAAGCTGCTACAAATGGTATCATATGGCGGAACTTTTCGCCCATATTTCCTACGACAAAACTATTCGCCTTATCTACAATAAGCTCAGCCAATGCTTGTCTCTTCGAGATATTCTCCACTTTCAGATCATGCGTCAGCCAAATGCACAGCCCCGTAATCAAAAGCATTACAAGCCAGCTGATCACCAGTGTTTCACTGATCTGCAATTTTCCCAGCACAGGCAAATCAATCGGCAAATCAAAAAAGACCTTTGCCCCTGAAATGTCTATTTCCATCTGTGTTTCCACCTCCTATCCGGCTTTATTTTATCAAAACGAACCACTATATACGGTTCTGTGTGATCACTTATTTTTATTTAAAATACCCATTATTTTGATTCCGATACTTGGAAACAACAAGGGAAGCACTCCTGCCACTGCCCAAAAACATGGAGCGGCGATTGCTGCGATCACCCACAGCATCTGCAGAAGCATCCGCTGAGAATAACTGGACTTCATCCTGTTGCGGGCCATCCCCTCATCCTGCGTGGAAGCAACCTTCTGCACAGTGAGACCCATCAGAAAAAAATTCAGTACGGCGATGATCCCGCCTCCGATTCCTGCCAGAAACACTGTATAGTCAAAAGGCACCTTTTCCGGAATGATCATGTGAAGGCTTCCACAAACCATCCACATCAAAACCACACCAATTCCTGTGCTGACAGCCACTTTTTTCGTCTCTTTTTTCACAGCAGGCTGTACATTTTCCATAAAACTGCTCATAATATTCCTCCGGTTATATGTTCTTAACTATGTCGATTAAAAGAAATCTTATGCTTCTTTTTCTCTTTTTTATCTTTCTTAATGACAGTCAGATAAAGCTTATATGCCACCATAGCTGAGCCGCCCATTCCGAAAAAAAATCCAGGAATATATACCCATGCTCCCACACTCCAGCGACTGCTGACCCACCAGCTCAGACCCAGGCATAAAAGAAGCGGAGTAATCAAAGACAGTCCAAACTGCGTGAGTGCAGTGATATTTCTGAGTATATCTGTCCAGTACTTCATAAAGTTCAACCCCTCAAAGACATAAATTGATACAAATGAATTTTAACACGTTTGGTCTCATTTCACAATAATTTTGTGCAAACCTTTCAAGTTTTTTCTTTGTCATTATATAACTTTTATAAATTTTTAACACTTTTGTCATTTTTTTAACAATATTGGGTATAAATGGTATAAATAAATTACGCCCGAGAAAGATGTATGTGTTCCAATTCAACATACATCCTTCCCAGGCGCATATCGTTTACGTATGTTACTCGTATAGATATCTGCTGTTTTCTTCCAGGTCCAGGTTATTCTGATCAATCCACTGAAAACCGGCATCTATAAATGCATCATTTTCCATATCCAGTGCTGCTCTGACACCGGCGACTACCGTAGCATATCCCATGCCATAAGGATTCTGGCACACCACACCTGCCTCTGTTCCTTTTCTTATGGCATCTTCCTGTATACTTCCCAGATCAAACCCTACCACCTGAATGTTCCGCTCTTCATAATCCTTCAACACTGCCAAAGCTGCTTTTCCCATCACTTCATTGGTACAGAAATATCCTTTCAGTTCCGGATATTGTTCCAGCGTTTCTCTCATCTGTTCCTGCACCGTAGGTTCATCTTGCCTGGATGGCTCATAATCAATCTCAACAATGGTAACCTCCGGGTGATTATTTTTTATCTCATCTTCAAATCCCCGGATACGTTCCTGACTGGTCTCACCCATCTGCAAATGAGAAAGTACAGCTACTTCTCCCTGATTGCCAACAGCCTCACACAAATGTCTGGCTGCTTCCGCTCCGGCTGCGTAATTGTCTGTTGCACACACGGAATATACCAGATCACTGCTGGCAACTCCGGAATCAAGAACGATAACCGGAATCCCATTCTCCTGGGCAGATTCCAGCTGGGCTGCACAGGACTCCATATCTATGGCCGCAAGGCAAAGTACCGCAGGGTTCTCGGCAAGAACAGCATCCAGACTATTCACCTGTTCATCGACGCCCACTTCACTTTTCGGTCCCTCAAAGGTGCAGCGGATCATATCATTTTCCGTATAGCCCAGCGTCTGATTCAAATCATTAATTGCCTGATCCACACCCTTTTTCACAGCTTTCCAATAGCCTGTCTCTGTGTTCTTCACAACAAAGGCAATACGGGTACCTTCTTCCAGGATCAGTCCATCCACAGATGTATAATCAGCCGCCAATTCCTCCTCTTCCGGAAGTTCAATCTCCAATTTTTCCTCTTCAGTATCTGACTCTTCCTCCGGTGTGGGTGAAACCGCTGTTTCTTCCTTCTCCTGTTCCACAATTGGTTCTGTCTTCGGATTCTCGTTACTTTCACCACCACATCCCATCAGCAAAATACCTGACATGATCCAGGACACCGCTTTTAACCATCTAAACTTCATCACATATTCCTCTTACCAGACAATCTCTCCATTAGTTCCAAACATGCCTTTATTATACATGAATCAAAAAATTAGTCTATAGATGATTCTTAAGATTTTTGCGGCTTTTTCATGTCTTTTTTATTTAATATTTCCATGGCTGCCACACGAACAATCAATACCGTTGCCGGCCCCAGCAAAAATCCCGCAAAACCATATACGAAAAATCCAATATAGACCGAAGCCAGCATCAGAGCCGGATGCATCCCCATTTCCTTGCCAAGCATTCTGGGCTCCAGAAACTGACGAAGCAGATCGGCAGCAAAATAGAGTAGCAGATATCCCAGTGCCAGCAGATATTTTCCTCTTATCAGCCACAATAAAGCCCACGGAATCAAAATCATTCCTGCCCCAATCAACGGAAGAGCATCCAATGCTCCCACAACAATCCCGGCAATTATAAAATAGGGATTTTCCAGAATCCAGAACCCTGCCATGCAGACCAGAATAACAATTCCCATCAGATAAACCTGTGCTTTCAGGTAACGGCCCCCCGCCAGCAAAACATGATTTCCAATTGATGCCAGTATGCCTGTGATCTGTCCCTGCCGGATCTTACTTCTAAATTCATCCATATCCTTAATCACAAATATGCCAAATATAATAGTTACCAGGACACCTCCAAAGAAAACAGTCACTCCACGCACAACTGTCACCAGGTATTCCACACAAAGGCCGCCAAACTTATTCTGGATTTCTTCCTGCATTCGCCCCAGCTGGTACAGAAGAAAACTTCTCGTGTCAGCAGCCTGTATCCCCAGATATTTTTCTACCATCAGACAGCAGGAACACATCAATTCTTCTGCTCCAATTCTCCATAATCCTATATTCTGTAATAGTAATTTACCTTGTGCTGCGGCGAGAATCATCAACTTCCATATGCTCCATCCAAGTATCACTACCAATACTCCTATCAGGCATCCACCGCCTATTCCACGGTGGATATATAAATGCTTTTCCAGCCACTTTGCTGCCGGTAAAACAGCAGATGCCAGACACCATCCCAATAAAAAAGGAACCGCCGGCGGCAGCAGATATCGCATCCCTGCATACGTCACCAGTCCGATTCCTGTATAAATCAAAATTTTCTTCCACTCCACCGCCGTCACCACTCTTTCTATGAATTCGATTTCTCTTATCCATAGTATCTGTTCTACAATCTTTAATATGCTGACAGATTCTTGAAAACGACGCCTTCCGGTTCGATCTCAAATTGTAATTTTTTTCCTGTTCGGGGATGGGTGAATTCCAGACGATAAGCACATAATCCAATCGCACTTCCCTTTTCTTCGTCTTTTATTTTTTCATTATATTTTCCATCTCCCCAAAGCGGCATCCCATGATGAGCCATCTGCACACGGATCTGATGATGGCGTCCAGTCTGTAATGTCACCTCTGCCAAGCCGACCGTACCTGTATATTTTATCACCCGGTATGTCAACACCGCTTTCTTTGCCTGTGGTGTTCCTTCCTTTACTACACTGGATGTATTCGTCCTTCCGTTTTTCAGCAGAACATCTTCCATTCTACCTTCCATAGCCTCCGGCTCTCCGGTAAACACAGCCAGATACTGTTTCTTCATTCTTCCATTTTGATGCTGCCGGTTCAGTTCCGCTGCTGCACGAGGATTTTTCCCAAATACAAGAATACCTTCCACCGGCTGATCCAGACGCTGTACAACCCCCACAAAACCGCCCTTCAGATAATTTTTCAAGGCACTTTCCATATCCATCTGTCCGACTCTTGCACTCTGCACTGCCATCCCCGCATGCTTACGACAAACCAGAATATCCTGATCTTCATACAAAATATCACTTTTCTTCAATTCCATCACTGCAATCTCCTCGTATCTATTCCCCGTTATTATAATAATGTGCACATGAAAACGCAAGACCGTAACAACAAAACTGAACAACCGCTATATCGAATCATGGGATATAACGGTTGTTCTAATGTTCTTCTTTATTCAATTTTTATTCCTCTTCTTTTTCCTTACTTATTCTATTTTGCTAAGTTAAAATATTTCTTTTTCAGATATCTTATAAGACTTTATCAACAGTTCCTTATTCAGTTATCTATATGAATTATTTTATTTATTTTTCTTCCCTGCTCGTAAGATTTATTTTCCTTACTTAGAAATGTTATATCTATATTTAATGATAATAGGAAGTTTCAAAATTTACTTTTCCCGGCTATAAATCTGTCAAGATATTCTTTTCTACTTTCATTTCCTATATAGACGTTCGATTCCTGGACTTTTACGGGTTTTCTTTTCAAATACATCTGTTCTCATGTAGCAGATACATCTTACTTTTTACCTTTTTTCTTTATTCGGGTTATTATTCTATATAGTTACATTCAATAGATTTTATATCTTTTTAAAAAATGTTTCTTTACACATCTTTTAAAATCTTACTATTATTTTTGTGGTATTATATTCAATATAAGGATTAGCTTTATATTACCTTTCATCTACTCTTTTCATATCTATGTATGGTCTTTTTCTTTTCATCATTCATGGAAGGTCTTTCTTGCGGGGAATGCTTTATCATACCACTCTTATATTGATTGTTTAAAATAACTATTTCACTGGAATCCTCCTCCTTTTTTATTTATGTTCTTACTTTTACATCCCATCAAGAATACTGATTTTTGAATATGATTTAAATACTTATTTGTTTTTGATTTCTTTTTTATGTTTGAATAAGATTTACGTTCCGATCTAATCTTACCACCCAAACTTTCCGGAAATCCGACTCAACTAATTATTTAATTGTTATTCAGGTAAATTCAATTTCTTTTCTGGTTTCTTCCATTCTTCTTATAATGATTTCTCGTCTCTATTATAGAAAATGGGGTGTTGATGTTTTGTAGTAAGTGTTTTGTTTTTTGTTGAGTTTATAATACCAGATGAATCCATATTTGTCAACACTATTTTGAAATTATTTTTATATTTTTTTATAATATCGTTATCTTATTTGTTATAACTGTCTATTTATTATAACTTTTCATAATTGTATATTCAATTATGAAAATTAGGGACGTTCTTTTTGCCATGAGAAGTGCCCTAATGGCCGTGACAAAAGGCACTCCTCATGACAAAAGGAACGTCCCTCAGTTCACTGAGGTTCAACATCCATATAGAGGTTGTAATCTGGAAGTGACATTGCTCCACCTAACTGCTGTGTAATACCATACCAGACGCCTGCTGCTCCGCCATAAGTAAGTGCGGTGTTCGGTAAATAGAACATATCCTGTGAACGGCTGGCAAAATCTTTATATACTATAAATGAGCAAATTTGAAATTTTACCAAAATTGTCTTAAATTGCATAAAATAAAGACATCACGCCTTTTTAGGTGTATACTGTTTTTGAACAAATAAACACAATAACCTGCAAAGGATGATGCCTTATGGAAAACAGTATACACCATTCAGAATTACTTTGCAACTGCTTTAAGAAATTAATCAAGAAGCCCTGCGCTCTGGAAAACCAGTGTTCTGCATTGTGGATGATACCATCTCTTCCAAAACAAAGCCTTCGTCACGGGCTTTGCATCCGATTGAAGATGCCTATTTCCACCAGTCCCACCTCAAGGGAAAACAGG
>JALERM010000057.1:2500-43323 GCA_022764165.1 Eubacterium sp.
CTCCGATGTATGGATTCAGCCAGGAAGACGCCGCCATTACCAGAAGGAATGACACCATGGAAACCACCGTTCTTACTAACCCTTTTCGAAAACCCTGTATCATTAATACTGCCGGCAAAATCAGCAGTATCCAAAAAAGCCAACTCATGAAGCACCTCTCTATTTCAATTTTATCGTTTCAACGCCGCCGTCCAGCACTGCCATATAGCGATTTTTCGCTACCTTGAAAATGCTTCGGATATTACCTTCTTTCAATGGACCCTCATATCTGCATTTCGCTTTCAAGGTGTATATGGCAAATTCGTTGTTATTGTACAGTATAATCTGGTCTTTACTGATATCAATGTGATCAAAGGAAATATCCAGGCCTGCCGTGTATTTCCGTTTTCCTGAACTATCATACAGTTCCATCCGATACGGCGAATCTGATTCGGTATCACGAAATACCATACCAATGCAGTCCTCATCACAAAATACAGCAAGAATTTCATCTTCTGTTTTAACCGTCACCATTTCTTCCGGAATCTGTTTTCCTTTAAAAATTACAAACCCATCGTCCCGAAATGCCACCGCGCAGGAGTTATTCAGGTATTCCACATCCGGAACGATAACATCCGAATATGTGTATCCACTGACCATATTATCCATCTGGTTCTGGCCGGTATTGCCGAAATTGTAGAACGCAACATAACTGGCCGGTTTATTATTTTCTACTTTCAGATAAGACACAGCAAGCAGAAGCCCGTCATCGGAAATGGAAATATCCACTGGATATCCCGGGCTGTCAACCCTGGTTTTGGCAGTTACAATCTCTTCTCCTTTTACATTGTAGACATTGATCCATGTTGTCTCCCCGTCTTCCAATACTACTGCCGTCACTCCCTGACTGGCCACCTTTGCTTTCAATATAGGCAGCGAAGTCTGAATGCTCCCTGCTTTTCCCTGCAGATTAAAAATCGTCAGAGCTGTTCCTTTTTTATCATAAACCACACAATATTCATCGCAAATGTCTACTGTGGGATTATTCATTGTCTGGGGTTCGTTCCAGACAGTCTCGCCCTGCCGATTCTGCAGTGAAACTTCATCACCGCCGTATTTGAGTATATTATCCCCATACTCTGTATACTGCACAGATACAGTATCCTCCTGAACAGTTTCCGTTACAACTTTATAATTCTGATACTGCCAGTTATCTATGGTGTATTTTACCAGCCAGATCAGCAGGGCACATCCGGCTGCAGCAGTCAGGAAACGCAGAACCTTACTGTCCTTACAGCGAAGAAGACGTTCTTTCATCCCATCCAGGAAATCCGGGGATACTCCCTCTCGTTCTTCCAGTATAAAGAAACGTTTTAGATTTTCACGCTTCTTCCATATATCTTTTATCCTCTGTTTAATATTCATACTTACCTCTTTTTCAGAAATGGTCACTGCTCACAGTGACCGGAAATGCTTTATAAATACATAGCCCTTGTATCATCATATCACAATAAGAAATCAGCGGCAATTCCTGTTTTCTTATTCCGGCAGAAGTATTTTCTGTCCGGCGTATATAATGTCTTCCGGTGATATTCCATTTAATTCACATATATCTTTTACCCTGTCAATCGTTCCGTAACGATTTTTACTGATACTCGTAAGTGTATCGCCTTTTTGAATCAGGTAAGGAACTCCGCCAGCAACATTCCCCGATGTTTCCGATACAATATTTTCCTGGGCTGTATTTCCCCCGGCATCTGCCGCAGAATCCACAATTTCAGATGAATCTGTCTCTGATTTCCCGGTTTTTTGATTCGAAGGTATTTCAATCAACGGTTTTTCCGTATTTTGTACAACAGCCGCAGACTCCTGATCCGTAATTTCCGGAGTAATCGTCACTGTTGTCTGAGATTCATTCTCCACCTGTCCAGAACTTGTCTCGACTGCCTCCTCCGATTCACCGCTCACCTCAGAAAATACCCGTCCCAGCACACTGCTCATACCCTCATAACTATTAAAAAATGTGATACCAATCGCCAGTGCTGCTGCTGTCGTACAGGCAGCCAGCGTCCATGTACCGGACAATATTTTTTTCTTCTCAACTGTATTGCCTGTATTTTCTTCGGATTTTTTATTTTCTACATTTTTCTGAACATTTTTCTGAACATTCTTCCGAAAATCGCTGACTGCTCTGTCCGGTATTTTCTCTGTCACTTCAATAGACTGGTTATTGCTTTTCTCGATCATGTATGCCTGCATGGGTTCGTTCTTCTCATAATAAATGTAAAAACCCGGCTGGCGGTTCAATTGATTATTTTCATAGACAAAAAATGCTTCTTCCCATTCACCGGGTTCCACCACAAACAACACTTTATCACTGCCGGCAAAATGATTCAAATGATTTTTTCGGATTACATCATTCAGTTCCATATTAAACCCCGGCAGGCTGATAAACCATCCCACAATCTCCTGCTGTGGGAAATATTTATTATTTTCTTCATAAATCTGTCCCCATATTTTGTCATCGAACACAATATGTTCCGGAGACACTTCCATGTTTTCAATCGCCAGTGCACTCGTTATAAACAGATACGAATTGCCGCCGGACCAGTGATATTCACCCAGAAGTATGGCTGCCTTTCCCTCATTGCGTGATTCCCGGGAAATTTTTTTCAAAAAAGTATAGGCGTAATCTTCGATATAGATTTTCTGTTGTCCTTTAATCTCGCCAATTTGTCTGATGTTGTTGGGAATACGAAAAAATGCTTCCTTTCCATCGTCATTTTTCTGTTCTTCCTTATAGATAATCTCTATCATAATCCTTCACCCCTTTTGGACATCAGCTTATCACTTTTTCCATGCGGAATTTATCAGTTTATGACAGAGCTTTCGATTTTTTTGACGACAAATTTTTCCTTCATCTCCCGAATATTCCAGTCTGCAGGCGGGTACACTATAAATAACCATTTTCAATGAAAGGATGGATATGATTATGGCGGAACCCCAATCTATATTTTATATAAACGAAAAGAAAACGTCTGCAGGCAGTGAACTTGCTCATCTTCTGAACCAATGTATCCGCTCCTCTGAAAAAAACTGGGACGAAATCGTTTTTATCTGTATCGGGAGCGACAGGATTACGGGGGACAGCCTGGGACCTTTGGTGGGGCATCACCTATCCCAATATCACTGGAAAAATATCTATATCTACGGGACACTGGAACATCCTGTTCATGCGCTGAATCTGGAGACTGCACTCGCTCAGATAAAAAAGAGACATCCTTCTGCTCTTTATATCGCAGTAGATGCCTCGCTTGGTTCAAAAAAACATGTGGGTTTTATCACTGTAGGAACAGGACCAATTCTTCCAGGTGCAGGAGTTAACAAGGAACTTCCTCCGGTAGGTGACATATTTATCACCGGTATTCTGAACATGTCCGGTGCTTTTGAACATCTGATGCTGCAGACAACCCGGCTTTCTTCCGTCATTCGGATGGCCGACACGATAGTTTCCGGAATTGCCCTGGCATTTTCCTGCTGCTATGAAAAACGATGTCTTCTCCCGGATGAATGGCCTTTCCAGCCCGATGAAGAACGACGTCTCTGTTGGGCAAATGACCGTGGTTTTGCGGCACTTTCTATCGAATCCAGTTCCGGAATCATCTGTTGAATCACATCCGCACGGGGAATACCGTCAAATGCCCGCTTCATCAGCCATGCAATCGGTTTTCCCCAGAACTTATGTCTGAATATTTCCGAATAATGATCGGCAATCTCCCGGGAACCACAATATTTATCCGTAAGACAGATCACGTAGGTTTCCGGATAACGGGGAGGGATAATAGATACCGGCCACATATGTTTGGTAATCACTTCCCGTTCTACCTTATTCAGTTTAAAATACTTTCTCGCATTTCTCCAGGCTGCCACCGGATGAGTAATCGCATGGAGACGGTCTCCTGTCTTTCTGCTGTGATGTCTCCAGTCATAAAGGAACAGATCATGGAGCATTCCTCCTCTGGCTGCAGAACGGGCATCCAGACCTAAATATTTACAGATACGAAAGTTATTATATGCCACATTGAGGCAATGCTCATAGCAATCCGTATCGCAGTGCTGATAGTAATTCTTCATCTGAAGTACAACGGGGTGAGTCACAATATCTTTAATACAATTATAAAATTCAAGATTCATTTCTGCTGTTTTATGTCTTTTTTTACGTATATCTGCCGGCGATATGCGCGGCCGCGGAACAGGTAATACAGATGCCATATGCGATCTCCTTTCAGGTTCAGGTACGAGGTGGGAGTCTTATCTTCTTTCAAGATAAAAAGGAGCGGGGGACTGTCCCCGCTCCCTGTATCATTATATATAACTTTTCCTCTTCTGTAAAGAAATATACACAAAACATTTATTTAAGAAAATCTTAAATTAAGCCAGATATGCTTTCACCTGTTCGTACACACCCTGTCCGTCCAGTTTGTATTTTTCCAGAAGTTTTACCGCAGCACCGGATTCTCCGAACACATCCTGCACGCCGATTTTCAGTACCGGTGTCGGTGCTTTTGCACACAGTGCATCACAGACTGCACTTCCCAGACCGCCAATGACAGAGTGTTCTTCTACAGTAACAACTTTACCTGTTTCACGGGCAACTTCAACTACCAGGTCTTCATCCAGCGGTTTAATGGTGTGGATGTTGACGACTTTAGCCTCAATACCATCAGCTGCCAATTTTTCTGCTGCCTCCAGTGCAGAGTTCACGCACAGACCTGTAGCAATAATAGCCACATCCTTACCTTCTCTCAGCACAACGCCTTTACCTACTTCAAACTTGTAATCCGGACGGTCATTGATCACCGGAACAGCCAGACGTCCGAAACGCAGGTAAACCGGTCCATCAATTTCATAAGCAGCTTTTACAGCAGCTTTTGCTTCCACATCATCAGAAGGATTGATAACAGTCATTCCCGGAATGGTGCGCATCAGAGCAATATCTTCATTACACTGATGAGTTGCTCCATCTTCACCTACAGAAATACCTGCATGAGTAGCACCGATTTTTACATTCAGATGAGGATATCCCACGGAGTTTCTCACCTGCTCAAATGCACGTCCGGAAGCAAACATGGCAAATGAACTTGCAAACGGCACTTTTCCTGCTGCTGCCAGTCCTGCAGCAACGCCAATCATGTTACACTCTGCAATACCGCAGTCGATATGACGTTCCGGGAAAACTTTTTTAAATGTACCGGTTTTGGTAGCAGCTGCCAGATCGGCATCCAGTACAACAACATCTTCATGCTCTTTACCAAGTTCTACCAGAGCATTACCATAGCTTTCTCTTGTTGCAATTTTCTTTACTTCTGACATAATGCTTCACCAGCCTTTCCCAGTTCTTCCATAGCCACTGCATACTGTTCATCATTTGGAGCAACACCATGCCAGCTCACCTGATTTTCCATGAAGGAAATGCCTTTACCTTTTACAGTCTTTGCAATGATTGCAGTCGGCATACCCTTTGTTTCACGTGCTTCTTTAAAAGCAGCATCAATCTGATCAAAATCATTTCCATCGATATTGATAACATGGAAATTGAATGCTTCGAATTTTTTATCAATCGGATAAGGAGAGCATACTTCATCGATGCTTCCGTCAATCTGCAGGTTGTTATTGTCCACGATCACAACCAGATTGTCCAGTTTGCGGAAACCTGCCATCATGGAAGCTTCCCATACCTGACCCTCCTGAATCTCACCATCACCCAGAAGTGTATATACACGGTAATCCGCATTACTTAATTTTCCTGCCAGCGCCATACCAACAGCGGCAGAAATTCCCTGACCCAAAGAACCACTGGACATGTCTACACCCGGGATATGCTTCATATCCGGATGTCCCTGCAGATAAGAACCCAGATGACGCAGAGTTTTCAGATCCTCCACCGGGAAATATCCTCTGTTTGCCAGTGTGCTGTAGAGTCCCGGTGCCGTATGTCCCTTGGACAATACAAAACGGTCTCTGTCACCCTTCTTCGGATCCTTTGGGTCGATATTCATCTCCTCAAAGTACAAGTATGTAAATATATCAGCAGCAGACAAAGATCCGCCCGGATGTCCTGCTTTTGCTGAATGAACAGCAGTCACAATGCCCTTACGAACCTCATTTGCCATTTTCTGAAGCTCCAGTTTATTCATTCCGTTCTCCTTTCTCAGCGAACACACTATTATTCGGTTTTATCAACCTCAAACGGTAACAGTATGCCACACTTTTTCACGTAATTCAAGTGATATACTTATTATTCCCCAAATACTGCTTTATAATCCGCCTGGAATTTGGCAATTCCTGCATCTGTCAGAGGATGTTTGGTCATCTGCTCCAGAACACTGTACGGAACGGTAGCAATATCTGCACCTGCCAGAGCACAGTCAGTTACATGAATCGGATTTCTTACGCTGGCAGCAATAATCTGTGTATCGATTCCTGCAACATCGAAGATCTCAGCGATTTCGCGAATCAGATCCACACCTCTTACAGAGATATCATCCAGTCTTCCCAGGAATGGAGAAACATATGTAGCACCTGCTCTTGCAGCCAGCAGAGCCTGATTAGCTGTGAAGATCAGAGTTACGTTAGTCTTGATACCTTCTGCAGTCAGAGCTTTACATGCTTTCAGACCTTCTACTGTCATCGGGATTTTTACCACCATGTTCGGATGAATGGCAGCAATTTCTTTTCCCTCTTTGATCATGCCTTCTGCATCAACTGTAGTAGCTTTTACTTCTCCGCTGATCGGTCCGTCAACGATAGAGGTGATCTCTTTGATTACTTCCTGGAAATCTCTTCCTTCCTTTGCAATCAGAGACGGATTGGTGGTTACTCCACAAATAATTCCCATGTCATTTGCTTTTCTGATGTCTTCTACCTTTGCAGTGTCAATAAAAAATCTCATTGTAAATACCTCCTGGTTTTAATTTGTTTTTGCTGTCCCCTTGTTCTTGAGGATGCGTTTTCTTTTCTTTAGTTACAGTATAACAGGAATCTCCTTCCGGTCAACCCCCTCTCTTTTTATTAATTATTTTATTTATTAATATTTTTGTTTTATTAGTAATCAATCAAAAATAATCAAAACATATTTTCAAGATATCAGGTGCATTTTTTGTTATTTCTGTGATTTTCCGGGATAAAAACTTTAGAAAACCAACTTTTTCAGACATATAACATGCATATCACACGGAAAGTTATTATTAATAATTTCATATATTTCATTTATTTTTTTTATTATTTTTTCGCTTCCGTCCCTCTGACGGATACCCGCTGCTTCCCCGGACAATCAACTTTGGCTCATATTCAATGTGGAAAATAGCGGTAGGTTCATCACCCTTCCGATACTTTCTCTGGGACTCTATTTTTTTCAAAATGATATCGCAGGCATCCCGTCCTTTCTGCGGCACAAAGTGTTCTACAGTAGTCAAACCAATAGTTTTAAACCGCGAAAACAGAGTATTATCGCAGCCCACCACAGACATATCTGCCGGAATCCGATACTGTCGTTCCAACAGTGCATCCATGGCTCCAAACGCCATCATATCATTCAATGCAGCAATGGCGGTGATGGGCAGATTCTCTGCCAAAAGACTTACGGTAAGGTCATATCCCATCCGGTACTCCGACTCAATGCCCGGAATCACAGTATCCGCTGCATCCTCTGAAGAGCGGACAATCACTCTGTCACGCAGTCCGGCTTTTTCAAATTCCATCAGAAAACCTTCCACCCTTTTTTGCCGCTGATGCTGCCGGGCAGTCAAAGGAGGCGCAATAAAAGCCACATCTTTATGCCCCAGTTCCAATAGATGACGGGCCATCAAAATTCCCGGTTTCAGGTTATTGATAGCAACTGCATCTATTTCAAATTCATCATCCCGGTTGCTGATGACAACCACAGGAATTTCCTGAGACAGTTCTTCCACCTGTTTTCCAAAACTGGGATTACAGGCGTAGATAATGCCCAGCGGCTGTACTTCTTTCATCATCCGCAGATAATTTTCTTCAATTTTCAGATCCCTCTGGGTATTGCACACAAAGACACCATAGCCATATTCATTGGCCACTGCCTCAATCCCCTGCAGCAGCATCACATAATAAGGATTCGTCAGAGTCGGACAAAATACAACCAACAGTTTTCTCATTTTTCCGGAACGATGGGTTTTCTGCCGGGGCAGCTGGTATCCCAGACGTTCAGCCGCCTCCCGCACCTGATGAATTGTCTCTTTAGAAAAAGAAACATTATATTTTTTATTCAAAACCATAGATACGGTAGCCTGAGAAACACCGGCTTCTTTTGCCACATCCATGGACGTTACCTTCTTTTTGGAGGCCATGGGCACGCTTCCTTTCTTTTGCACAAAAAACATTTCTTTTATTCATCTTAAAATAATACCGTTTTTTTGTCAAAATAAAAATTTCCCCGGGGAGTTTTACATTTTCCCCGGGGAGATTTTCATTTTGTCACAGTTCCACCCTGCCTTCCAACGCACGCAGAAGTGTCACTTCGTCAATGTATTCCAGATCCCCTCCAACCGGAACACCGCTGGCTATCCGGCTGACTTTGATTCCGGTAGGTTTGATCAATTTGCTGATGTACATGGCTGTCGTTTCGCCTTCCAGACTGGAATTCGTGGCGATAATCACCTCATCCACATCATCCTGCAGACGGTGCATCAGCTCTTTTAATTTGATATCATTGGGACCAATCCCCAGCATGGGGGAAATGGCACCGTGAAGTACATGATATACCCCATCATATTTTCCCGTTTTTTCATATGCCGTCAAATCCCTTGTGTTTTCCACCACCATGATCTGCTTATGATTCCTTTTCTGATTGGCACAGATGGGACAGATTTCCTGATCTGTCAGGGTAAAGCATTCTTTACAGTAGCGTACATTGGCACGGGCACTGGTCATGGCACCCGCCAGCTGTTCCACCTGCTCTTTCGGCATATTGATAATATGAAAAGCAAGCCTCTGTGCCGATTTGGCACCGATGCCGGGCAGCCGGGACAGCTGCTCGATCAGTTTGCTGATATAACTGCTGTAGTATTCCATATCAGAACGGGAAACCTCCGCCCATTCCGCCAAGGCCGCCGGTCAATTTTGCCATAACCGCCTGTGTCTCGGCTTCCATCTTGCGAAGTGCTTCGTTGGTTGCAGCCATGATCAGGTCTTCCAGCATCTCAATATCGTCCGGATCAACCACTTCTTCTGCCAGTTTCACCTTTGTCACTTCTTTTTTACCGGTTACGGTCACTTCCACTGCACCGCCTCCGGCCGTCGCCGTAAATTCTTTTTCTTCCAGAGCTTTCTGATTTTCTTCCATCTGTTTCTGCATTTTCTGAGCCTGCTTCATCAGATTATTCATATTGCCAGGCATTCCCATTCCGCCTGGAAAACCACCGCGTTTTGCCACTTTGGGTATCCTCCTTTTTTACCATTCATTATCAGACATATCCTCTTCCACCACAATATCCGTGTGAATTGCCTGCTTTAATATATCATCAACGGAAATATCAGCCAGATTCTGACGGGTATTCTCTTTCTTCAGAATCAGCTCCACCTCCACTGATTTTCCTGTCTGCTGAGCGATAATCGTCTCAAGTAATTCTTTTTTTCCGGGATCCGCCACAATATTCTGTGCCAGATCATTGGAAAATTCCACAAATAATTTATTCTCTCCTGTGCTGCCATCGTACTTTGGAGCAGCAGTACTCAGAAGGATTTTAAACATACCTTCTGTCTGCCCCACAATACTTCTCCAGTTATTCCGGATTCTCTGTAAATCTTCCGGAGCCGCTTTCTCCGGCTTCGGTTTTTCCGGCTCCGCATATCCGTCACCGCCATACCCGAAAGTTAAGCCTCCCTGTCCCGGATAGCCGCCATGCCCCCTGGCGTCTGCCATCTCTCCTTGAACAGGCATCATGGGAATTCCCTTCTCCATCTTCTCTTCCAGTATCCGAATCCGGTCCAGAACAGAATCCATTCCGGTCTCCATAGCCGGCTTACATAATTTAATCAATCCAATCTCCACCATCACGCGTTTCTGCGTAGAATAACGCAGCTGATTGGAGAGTTCAGAAAACACACGAATATACCGCATCAGCGTATCCGTGTTCACCATTTTGCTTTCTTCCTTCAGTGCCTGCAGATTTTCCGAGGAAACATCCAGTACTTCCTCCGCATTGTCAGAAGTCTGCACCAGAAGGAGATTACGCATATACCAGGTAAAATCTGCCACAAATTGTGTCAGTTCTTTACCATTTACCAGAAGTTCTTCCAGAATGTAAATACATCCTGTCACATTTCCCGCAAGCACCTGACGGAGCAATCTGCTGAACACTTCCGTGTCCACTGTACCAAGTACCTCCAGCACCTTATCATATGTCAGCTCCTGCCCCAGATAAAAAGCAATACACTGGTCCAGAAGGCTGAGGGCGTCACGCATGGAACCGTCTGCTGCCTTTGCCACATAGCGAAGAGCCTTTTCTTCTGCCTGAACGCCTTCTTTATTCATCAGTTCCCGCAGCCTTCCGGCAATGGTATCGATGGAAATCCTGCGGAAATCGTATCTCTGGCAGCGGGATAAAATCGTCACCGGAATCTTGTGGGCTTCTGTTGTCGCCAAAATGAAAATAACATAAGACGGAGGTTCCTCCAATGTCTTCAGAAGAGCATTAAATGCTCCCGTTGACAGCATATGAACCTCGTCGATAATATACACCTTATATTTTCCCTCGGTGGGGCGATATGCCACCTCTTCACGGATTTCACGGATATTATCCACACCATTATTAGAGGCCGCATCAATCTCTATCACATTCATGGATGTGCCTGAACGTATGGCTTTACATGCAGCGCATTCATTACAGGGACTTCCATTGACCGGATGTTCACAGTTAACTGCACGGGCCAGTATCTTGGCCACTGTCGTCTTACCTGTTCCACGGGTTCCGCAAAATAAAAAAGCGTGCCCGATCCGCTCAGCCTGAATCTGATTCTTCAGGGTTGTTACAATATGCTCCTGCCCTTTTACCTCTTCAAATGTATCCGGGCGGAACTTTCGATACAGAGCAGTATAGCTCATGGAATCTCTCCTTTATGATATGATGCGGGGCCGCTGTGCCATTTCATGGCACAGCAGTCCCGCCCTGTTCAGTCGTTTACGATCAGTCACCGAAGCTGATTCCGATTCTCTTGGCATCTTTGATTTCCTGTGCATCAGGAGTAACCACTTTCAGTTTTCCTGCACATTCTTCCAGCGGAACTTTCTTTGTCTTTCCGTTGACGATACCAACCATATAGCCATATTCATCATTCATGATCAGTTTTGCAGCTGCAGAACCCAGACGGGTAGACAGTACACGGTCATATGGGCATGGGCTTCCGCCTCGCTGTGTATGTCCCGGAACAGTCACGCGGATTTCCATACCGGTACGCTCCTCAATCTCTTTGGCAATTTTGTAGGATACAGACGGATATTTCTTTGCGTCTTCTTCCTGTTTCTTCTTCAGTTCTTTCTTGGAAAGTTTGGCGTCTTCTTTTGAAATCGCACCTTCTGCTACTGCAAGAATGGTAAATCCGCTTCCTCTTTTTCTTCTCTTCTCAATAGCCTCTACAACCTTGTCCAAATCATACGGAATCTCAGGAATCAGGATAACATCAGCACCGCTGGCAATACCGGCATACAGAGTCAGCCATCCTACTTTATGTCCCATAACTTCCACGATAAATACACGATTGTGAGAAGATGCAGTTGTATGGATACAGTCAATGGCTTCTGTGGCAATATTCACTGCACTGTAGAAACCAAATGTCATATCTGTTCCCCAGATATCGTTGTCAATTGTTTTCGGAAGATGAATAATATTCAGACCTTCTTCTCTCAGAAGATTAGCGGTTTTCTGTGTGCCGTTTCCGCCCAGAATAACCAGACAATCCAGACGCAGCTTATGATAATTTTGCTTCATGGCTTCTACTTTGTCCAGACCTTTTTCATCCGGTGTCCGCATCAGCTTGAACGGCTGACGGGACGTTCCCAGAATCGTACCGCCTCTCGTAAGAATACCGGAAAAATCTTTGGAAGTCAGCATACGGTAATCTCCGTAAATCAAACCTTTATATCCATTCATAAAACCATAAACTTCCAGTTCGTCCAGATTGTTGGACAGACCTTTTACAACTCCGCGCATGGTAGCATTCAGAGCCTGACAGTCACCGCCGCTTGTCAATAAACCTATTCTCTTCATTCTCTTCACGTCCTATTCTTTTCAATATTATAATACTGCATCACCGTGCAGCACTTATATGGAAATATTATAGCCCATTTTTTTCTATCTAACAAGAGAAATTTATTAACTAAAGTATACCTGATGCCATATCAGGAACATGTACACGGTCCAGATTTTCCTGCTATTATCTTTCTCCCCATGCAGGTGTTCCGTCAGCAGCCGTTCCAGTTCCGCAATCCGGAAGTAACGGCAGGCGGCCGGACTGCAAAATGCCTTCCGCACTTTCTCATAATATTCCGGCATTCGCAGCCATACACGGACAGGAACGGGAAATCCCAGCTTCTTCTTCCGGGCAGTAATTTCCGGTACTTCTCCCGATGCTACTTTTCGGAACAATACTTTTGTCTGTTTTCCTTTTACTTTATCTTTCACAGCAAGGGTTCTTGCTGCCTCGTAGACCTCTCTGTCAAGATAAGGCACGCGGCTTTCCAGTGAATGTGCCATGCTCATCTTATCAGCCTTCAGAAGAATATCCCCAGGAAGCCAGAAATTCAAGTCAATCTCCTGCATCCGGCTTATATCATCCAGATGACGGTTATCATGGTAAACTCTGCGTGTTATCATTCCAGGCTCAATGCCTTTGCCGGAGCGAAGAATCCGCTTTTTCTCCTCTGCAGTAAATATCCTGGCATTACCGATAAATCTTTTCTCCAAGGGACTGCATCCTCTGAGAATGTAATTTTTTCCCTTGAAATCTCGCTTCATATCCTCGACTTTTTTTGCCGTGATTTTCTTCATCTTTGGACTTAGTATACGAAAAGGAGCCAATGAGTTTGGTTCCCGATAAATACGGTAACCTCCAAATAATTCATCTGCACCCTCTCCGGAAAGCACAACTTTCAGCTGTCTGGATGCCAGTTCATCTACAAACCAGAGTGCCACCGCAGCCGGATCTGCCAGAGGTTCATCCATATAGTACATAACCTTCGGAAGAACCTCCCAATATTCTTCGGCTGATATTACTTTCTGATAATTGACTCCCCGGCTTTTTTCCTGTCCTTTATGTATCTCTTCAAGTTCACTGTAAGAACCGTCTCCCTCCTCAAAACCTACAGAGAAGCTCTTTCGAACCCGCGATCTGGACATGATATAGTTGGAATCAACACCTGCCGACAGCAGCACGCCCACTTCCACATCACTGTTCAGATGAGCTGCAACAGAATCCTCAAGCACATCTTTCAATTCCTGAAGTTTCGCCTTTCCTCCAGTCCGAGCGGATGGCTGTAATTCTTTTTTCTGATAACATTCTATCTGAATCTCCCCGTTTTTCCATGTAAGAGAACATCCAGGCATCAACTTGAAGATCCCCTTGAAAAGGGTCTCTTCCAAAACGGAATACTGAAAGCTGAGATAATAATCCAAAGCTTTTTCATTAACCTTCTTGGGGCATTCAGGATGTTCCAGAAGGCATTTAATTTCTGATGCAAAAACAAAAGCCCCATTTTCACCTTTAAAATAGTAAAATGGTTTAATCCCAAAGAAATCTCTGGCTGCAAACAATGTTTCTTCTTTCTCATCCCAGATAGCAAAGGCAAACATTCCCCGCAGATGGTGAACCATCTCTTTGCCATATTCTTCATATGCATGAAGCAGACATTCTGAATCAGAACGGTTTCGGAACTTATGCCCTTTCGCTGTCAGTTCTTCTACTAACTCCTTATAATTGTAAATTTCTCCGTTGAATACCAGAACCAGACTATCATCTTCGTTGTACATGGGCTGGTCACCATGATCCAAATCTATAATACTTAATCTCTTAAATCCCAATGCAGCATGTTCACTCTGATACATTCCTTCACCATCCGGTCCCCGATGATGCATTTTATCCATCATTCTTTTCAGAATCTCAGATTCCTCTACTTTTTCTCCTGCCATTCCACAGATACCGCACATATTATACCTCCCCACGTACTTTTTCCATTCTCAGCCCCAATCAAGGTGAAAGTTTTTTTCTTAGAATATTCTATCTTTTGGTTTGCAAAAGTCAACGTACTTAAGGAAAACATCATTATATGAAAGAAATATGTAAGTTCTAAAAACGCAAAAAAGAACGGATACATGAATAAAAATATTCATGTACCCGTTCTTTTTACATTCAAGTATGCCGAGGTGGGAGTCCTATCTCCTTTCAAGATAAGATTGTGCCCGTATTATCCTCTGTAATAATTAATCAGACAACCTTTCAGAATGATGGTTCTCTCATCATCTGTCAGATCTCCCAGCTTCATCTCGAAAGATTTCAGCTCATCACCAACCACATAAGCTGTAATGGTATCCCATTTTTCTTCTACCGCTTTGCGGATATCCGGAACAAAGAGGTAATCTCCATTGGTAAATGGAAGTTCTCCTTCCGGAATCAGGAAGGGAAGCATACCCCAGTTGATCAGGTTGGAACGGTAACGCTTGGTGGCATATTCATTGGCAATATTTGCCCATCCTCCCAGTACTTTCTGACAGGATGCCGCCTGTTCACGCGCTGAACCGTCACCTGGTTTCACTGCAAAAATAGTAGAACCGATTCCTACATTTGTTTTATCCACTTCCGGATATTTGGTATGGATAGTCTTGAATACCGGTTTCAGTTCCGGCAAAGCTTCTGCAGGACAATTTCCCTCCTGAATGGCTTTCTGAGCCACCTGCACTTCTTTCGCACGTCCCACATAGGCCGGATCTTTTCTGGACAGGGTAAATTCTGCCAGTCCCAGTGGGTTGGAACGATAGGAAGATGTCTCACCGGATGGAATCAGTTCGTCTGTAGTAGTTACCGGATCATGAATCTCAGATACCACTTTCAGAATCAGGTTATCTGCCAGTGCAGGCATTTCCGGCCAGTCTTTGATATTTGGACCAAACTGAATTTCAACAGATGGATCTGCCACACCCTTGCTGTCAAACACACGATTTTCATAAATTGTTTTATCAAAGTAATATTTCGGATTCGTATAAGTTCCTTCAAATTCTGTTGCCGGAGTCAGGCAGCCCTTGTTGGCTGCTGTGGCAGCAATAGAACGTGCATCCATAAGTGCAACAGAAGAAATCTGTCCATTCTGAATCTTGGAACCTTCACGGTTCGGGAAGTTTCTGGTAGAATGACGAATACTGAAGGCATTGTTGGCAGGAGTATCTCCGGCACCAAAACACGGTCCGCAGAATGCTGTCTTCACGATTGCTCCTGTTCCGATCAGGGAAGCCAGTGCTCCGTTCTTAGCCAGCTCCATGTAAATCGGAGTACTTGCCGGATATACACTCAGAGTAAATGCACCATCGCCAATACTTGCACCTTTCAGAATGTCTGCAGCCGCACAGATATTTTCAAATCCACCGCCGGCGCATCCTGCGATGATTCCCTGGTCCACATACAATTTCCCGTCATGTACTTTATCTTTCAGTGTAAAATCAATCTTTCCATCCAGACTTACCTGTGCCTTTTTCTCTACATCATCCAGAATATCCATCAGGTTTGCATTCAGTTCATCGATGGTGTAGGTATTACTCGGATGGAACGGCATAGCGATCATTGGACGGACCTTGTCCAGTTCAACCACGATCACACCGTCATAATAAGCAGCTGCACCAGGATTCAGTTCTTTATATTCTTCACTTCTTCCATGGGCAGCATAGAATTCTTCAATCTTCTCATCTGTTCTCCAGATAGAAGACAGGCAGGTAGTTTCTGTGGTCATAACATCCACACCGATACGGAAGTCAGCACTCAGATTGGATACTCCCGGTCCCACAAATTCCATTACTTTATTCTTAACGAAACCATTTTTGAACACAGCTCCGATAATAGCCAGAGCCACGTCCTGAGGTCCTACACCTGGAATCGGTGTTCCTGTCATGTATACAGCCACCACACCCGGCATATTGATATCATAGGTTTTAGACAGCAACTGTTTTACCAGCTCAGGCCCGCCTTCACCCATAGCCATAGTACCCAAAGCACCATAGCGAGTATGGCTGTCAGAACCCAGAATCATCTTGCCTCCGCCAGCCAGCATTTCTCTTGCATACTGGTGGATAACTGCCTGATGAGGCGGTACATAAACTCCGCCATATTTTTTAGCACAGGTAAGGCCAAACATATGGTCATCCTCGTTAATGGTTCCTCCCACTGCACAAAGAGAGTTGTGGCAGTTGGTCAGCACATAAGGCACCGGAAACTTTTCCAGTCCTGATGCTCTTGCTGTCTGAATAATTCCAACAAAAGTAATATCATGAGATGTAAGCTTATCAAACTTAATCTGCAGCTTTTTCATATTGCCTGAAGTGTTGTGGGATTCCAGAATCCCATAGGCAATGGTCTGTTTTGCTGCTTCCTCCGGTGCAGGAAGTCCCTGTGCAGCAGCTTTCGCCGACTCCACCAGTTCAGTTCCGTTCACCAGATATCTTCCGCCTTCCAGTAATTGAATCATAATAATCTCTCCTCTTTTTTTATTTTGCCAGATATCATCCGCCATTGTTCAGTCAATCAATCTTCTCCATGTACTTCATATAGCTGACAACCATCATGGCAATTTTAAATGTAAGGGCATCGTCAAAGACACGAATGTCCAGACCGGTACTCTTCTGTAGTTTTTCCAGACGGTACACCAGAGTATTCCTGTGTACATATAATTGTCTGGATGTTTCGGATACATTCAAATTATTTTCAAAGAACTTATTGATCGTGGTCAATGTCTCATCATCAAAGGTATCCGGAAGCTGTTCACCAAATACTTCTTTCATAAACATCTGACACAGTGGAATGGGCAGCTGATAAATCAGACGGCCAATTCCAAGATTGCTATAAGGAATTACAATCTTGTCTGAGTAGAAAATTTTTCCTACTTCCAGTGCCATCTTCGCTTCCTTGTAAGAACGGGATACATCTTTTATCTCATGGATTACATTACCGTAAGATACCCGTACCTGGGACATTGCCTCTGCATTCAACATATCCACCAGCGTTCTGGCAATCCGATTCAGTTCTTCAAAATCATCGGATTCTTTCAGTTCTTTTACAATAATGATACTTTTTTCATCAATAGCTGTAATAAAATCTTTGGGCTTTGAGGCAAATAAACTTTTTACCGTCTCCATGGCACTGTTGTCTTTTTCATACTTCGTCTCAACCATGAAAACCACCCGCTTGACATCGGTGTCAATCCGCAGTTTTTTTGCCCTGTTATAAATGTCAACCAAAAGCAGGTTGTCCAGCAGCAGATTCTGAATAAAATTATTTTTATCCAGCCGCTCTTTGTAGGCAATGATCAGATTCTGAATCTGACTTACTGCAATCTTTCCAATCATATAGGCATCTTCACTGCCCCCGCCTGTTACCAGCACATACTCCACATTCTGGTCATCATACACCTTAAAAAAATGATACCCCTGCAAAACCTGACTGTCTGCTGGCGAATTGGCAAATTCACGAATATAATCCGGATTGGGGCTGTTTTCGCTGAACGTAGAAGCCAGCATCTGCCCCTCCAGGCTGAGAACGCAAAGATCAATCCGGGTGATAGCTCTCAATTCATCAATTGTCTTTTGTAAAACCTGACTTGATACCAAGTCATCACTTCCTTCCTGTCTGTGATTCTTCATTTCTTTCTCTAAATCATATCGTATTTTCTGCCAAAAATCAATTAAAAACCAAAAAAGGTGCCAATCCTTTTCGGAAATTGGCACCTTTGATTTTCTCACAAATTAGTTTGTAATTGTCAGTTCTGTTTCTTTGTCGAATACATGAACTTTTGTCATATCCAGACCAAATTTAACAGTGTCACCTGTTCTGGAAGTTGTATGAGGATTTACACGAGCGGTCATGTTGAATCCTTCTACATCGAAGTACAGGAATACTTCAGCACCCAGCAGCTCGTATACGTTGATTGTAGCTTCAATAGTGCTTGCCGGGAACAGGGAAGCATCGTCTGTTACGTTCTCCGGACGGATACCCATAACAACTTTCTTTCCTGCATAACCGCCATCGATCAGAGCTTTTGCTTTTTCAGCCGGCAGTCTCAGTGTATATTTTCCAACAACCAAGTCAACATCTTTTCCTGTAACTTTAACAGTTGCATCCAGGAAGTTCATCTGCGGGGATCCGATGAAACCAGCAACGAACAGGTTTCCAGGAGCATTGTACAGGTTCTGAGGTGTATCAACCTGCTGTACGATACCATCTTTCATAACTACGATTCTGGTTCCCAGAGTCATAGCTTCTGTCTGGTCATGTGTAACGTAGATGATAGTAGCACCCAGTCTCTCATGCAGTTTGGAGATCTCAGTTCTCATCTGAACACGAAGCTTAGCATCCAGGTTTGACAGAGGCTCGTCCATCAGGAATACTTTAGGATCACGTACGATAGCACGTCCCATAGCTACACGCTGTCTCTGTCCACCGGAAAGAGCTTTCGGTTTACGATCCAGCAGTTTTTCCAGGTCAAGGATTTTAGCTGCTTCTTTAACCATCTTGTCGATCTGATCTTTCGGAACTTTTCTCAGTTTCAGACCAAATGCCATGTTATCATATACTGTCATATGAGGATACAGAGCGTAGTTCTGGAATACCATTGCGATATCTCTGTCTTTTGGCTCTACATCGTTAACTACTCTATCACCGATTTTCAGTGTACCACCGGAAATCTCTTCCAGTCCAGCAATCATACGAAGTGTTGTAGATTTTCCACATCCAGATGGTCCTACGAAAATGATAAATTCTTTGTCTGCAATTTCCAGGTTGAAGTCTTTAACTGCTTCAAAACCGTTTGGATAAGTTTTATTAATGTGCTGTAAGGATAAACTTGCCATAATATAAATACCTCCTGATGATTCTAACTGCTTTGTTCTCCATAGACAGAACCCTCTGTTCTGTAACTGTAAACAGTATATCGAAAAACCTGCTTTTACGCCATACCCAAATCACACAAATATTTTATATGCCACTTGGCAAATATGTTTCACAGTCCTATTATTATTTTTGTTTTGTAGCAATTTTACTAATTTTTTTGAATTTTCTCATACAGATTGACGAATAGTATTTTTAAGCTTTCTTTATTTGCAATTTACTGCTATTTTCGCTATACTGTTACTTATAAAACGCACTAAGGAAAGAGGTATTTTCATGAACAATCTTTTTAACCCGGACAACAAGTTTTTCGCCTTTATGGGCAAGGTGGCTGACCTTATGATACTCAACCTGCTTTGCATTGTCTGTTGTCTTCCTATTGTAACTGCAGGAGCTTCTATCACTGCATTATACTATGTAACGCTCAAAATAGCACGAAATGAAGAAACATATATCGCAAGAGGTTTCTTCCATTCCTTCAAGGAAAACTTTAAGCAGGCAACTATCATACATCTGATCATGATTGTACTGGGAGCACTTCTGATTTTTGATTTATACTTTGTACGTGTTCTACAGCCCAAGTCTGGCGTTTACAAAGCAGCTTCCTATATGTTCATGGCGGCACTGGTAGTCTATGCCATGGTACTAACCTATATTTATCCAATACTGGCCAAGTTCTATAATACTATCCGCCACACCTTCCAGAACGCAGTATTGATGTCCATCCGTCATTTGCCTTACACTCTGCTGATGTTCGCAGTTACCATTGCACCTGTGGCACTGATGTTCCTCATAGAAACATTTTCTTCCTATATCATATTGTTTTATATGCTTATGGGATTTGCTGTTGTAGCTCTACTGAATTCTTATCTCTTTGTCAAAATTTTTGACCGATACATTCCTGCAGAGGATGACAGTGAAGAATCCAACGAACCAAAAGAAATTGACGCATCCGTATTCAAAAATCTTCAGCCTGTTGAGATCCTCGAGGAAGACGAGGACGGAAAAGCGGTGCTCCCCGATAACGAGACTTCCGATACCGAAGCAAACTAATCAGATGAGATTTCACAAAAAGGCGATTCCACTATGGAAATCGCCTTTTTAATATTATATCCGTTTATTTTGTTGTGCCACCTTCTATAAATTTAACATTTGAACAGATAACATCCTTTGCTGTGCCGCAGCTAAGCAGCTGCATCAGACACTTGACACTGCTCTCTGCAATTTCTTTTGTCGGCTGTTCAATAGAAGACACTAGCGGTTCAGCCTGATTCAGCATACGTAATCCATCAAATCCAACAACCTGAACATCTTCCGGCACCCTTTTTCCCAACGCCTTTAATTCTTCACAAATAACAATCGCAAGATGATCGGTACTAGCGAAAATCCCGTCAACCGAAGGATGCCCCATATTATTAACATATGCTTTTAATATAGAGTTAATCATCTTCCTGGATCCAAACGAAGAATATAACGAAAACACCTGTTTTTCCGAAAAATCCAGACAGCTGTAGGTGACTTCATGTTCCATACAAAACTCCTCAAATCCTTTTCTGCGTTTCCTTACCTCGCGACCCAATGAGTTGACCATTTGAAAACAAAGAAGACTTCTTGCTCCTCGCCGATACAGATTTTCGGCTGCCAGCCATCCACCCATCCGGTTGTCACTGGAAACACAGGGAATTCCTGCACCGAATCGCCTGTCAATAGACACGAACGGCATGTCACTGGTCAAATACTTATCAATTTTACTGTAAGTAATTCCAATAATACCATCAATCTTATTAGCTTTTGCCATTTCAACAAATTTTTCTTCTCTTTGTTCATCATCACCGGACAGACAAAGAATCGTCTGTTTTCCTTCTCTGGATAACGCATTCTCCAGATGCTGCAGCAAAACAGAAAAATAGGGATTGATAAGATTAGGAAGAATCACTACCACATAATCTGTTTTCTGCATCCTCATACCTTTTGCCAGCGTGTTAACCTGATAATCCAGTTTTTTTATAGACGCCTCCACCTGATGTCGTCGTTCCGCCGAAACCTTCCCTCCATTCAGAACGTTAGAAACCGTACCTACAGACACTCCGGCATCACGTGCCACGTCTTTAATTGTTGCCATTTGTTGCATACCCTCCAAATACTTAAAAACACAAAAACACCTTTGGTTCAAAATATTTTTGAACCAACCTTATCATACAACAAATGAGACTCATCAATCAAGAGGTCATCATTTTTTTCACAAAAAATAAGCAAGCCACACAACAGGATCCAGTAAATTCATCTGTTGTGTGACTTGCATTTATCTACTTATTTTAACAAATACATCTCTGCCTGAAGATCACCTTCCAGACGAACTTTTCTATACGGCACGTCAGGGTATACTGCTGCTGAAGCCACTTCCAGACCTCCATCTGCAAACACTTCCAAATAGGAAACATCAAATAAGATTTCCATGTTGATATCTCCTTTTGCAAGGCGAGCCGTTTTGCTCACACTGAACTCTTCCCGACAAAAATCTTCTGAGAAGTTTCTTTCACCTGCATGGGTACGATCTACACAGATAGAATCTTCAGCCACATCTATGACAACATACTGTCCGACTTCATTCTCCAGTATAACCTTTCCTTTATTTCCTTTAATCTTCAGCCCAAAACTTTCAGTAAGAAGAGAAGCACCACTTGCAATTGGATAAGTTCCTGCACGGAGTGCATCAATACCAAAAGGAACTGTCCGCAGACGATATCCTTCTTCCGTTTTAACCAAAGACATTTCTCTTGCAATTGTCATCATTCCGGCATACTCACCGGTAGGAACATCATTCGCATATTTCGGATTCACACCCCAGCCAAAGAAAATTGGCTTGTCATAATTATTGTAGGTAATACCTGCATAATTATCAAATCCAAAATCAATCCACAATGGTTCTTCTGTAGGCTGTGTACAACGGAAAGTATCCCCATCAAAATCACCCACAAAATACTGTGTATTTGCTCTTCCCTGTGTTCCCGGATGTATCATGCTGACAAGAACAACCCATTTTTCCCCATCTTCTGTCTCAACAGGGAAAAGATCGGTACACTCCCAAACTGTCGGAACCTTATTCACTCCAGGACCAAATTCTCCTGTTTTTTCCCACACTTTCATATTTTTTGATGCATAGATATGGCAGCGGTCTTCTGCAGCCATCACCATACTCCAGCAATCTTTCTTTTTGTTCCAGAATACTTTCGGATCACGGAAATCACGAAGTCCCGGATTTTTAATTACCGGATTGCCATAATATTTTTCAAAATGAAGTCCTCCATCAAGGCTGTAGGCAATACTTTGGGATTCCAGATGATTCTCCATATTATGGCTGGTATACATTGCTACAAGCGGATACTTTTTTTCTTCCCCAAATTTTTCATGATGGGTTCCGAATCCAGTCGTATTGTTTTTATCCGCTACAAGGCTTCCTGAATAGATACATCCTATCTCATCCGGATATAAGGCAATCGGAAGATGCTCCCAGTGAAGCAGATCCTTACTCACAGCATGTCCCCAGTGCATAGGACCCCAAAATGCATTTTCCGGATAATGCTGATAATACAGATGCCATGTTCCATCAAGGTAAAGAAGGCCGTTAGGATCATTATTCCAATTTTTCTGCGGTGTGAAATGTATTTTGGGTCTAAAATCGCGCTTTCCTTTTGTGCTCATAATTCATGTCCTCCAACAATTATTTTCTGAATTTTTCAACCAAGTGCTTCAATTACGCCTCGGCGTACTTGCTGCGAGGTGGATTCTTATCTTCTTTCAAGATAAAAGCGTTTCTAAGACAGCATATGGCCATGTAAATAATACATGACCATACACCTTCTACCTTCTATTTAATTAGTGGTGCCATTCTTCTCAAGAACGTACTTCTTATTGAATAGCTGCATTTGCACGGTCATAAGCTGTCTGGTAAATGTTAACGATATCATTTACTCCGGCACCTTCCAGCTCGCTGATATAAGCATCCCAGCTTTCCTGACTAAATCCTGTAGTTACCCATGTATTAATATAACGGTCTACAATATCAGATACCGGCGGCTGAATCTGAGCCAGTCTCTGAAGCTCTTCCTGTGTCATCTGTACACGAGGAATAGTCTCATACTCTGCCAGGATATCTTCTTTTCCGTTTTCTCTCTGCATTTCCAGAAGTTTAACAGCATCAAATGCATATCCACAATATTTCTCATAGTACTCATCTTTTACAATGAAGGAACCACGGCAAGGAGTGGAGTTTACACGTGCATCACCAAAGTTGCTGTAATCCGGGTTTGCACCTACGTAGTTACCATCTTCATCAAGTGGAGTACGGATGATTCCGTTTTCATCTTCTGCATAGTTGTACGGTCCCCAGTTACCTGTTACGGAAATAACCGGATCACTTACCAGATAATCAACAAATCTTGCAACAACGTGCGGGAATTTACAGGTTGTAGTGATTGCTGTGTTGGAAGAATCCTGCAGCTGAGAATAGTTAACTGCAAATCCTGTCTTACCAGCTTCGCCTTCCAGTCTCGGAACTGCTACATATTCATCATGTACATCCAGGTTTGTGATTTCCTGATCGCCCCATACACCGAAAGAACCAATTCTTGCTACATCTTCTTTAATCAGAGACTGTTTGAAAGAAGCACTTTCATCTGCCTCGAAGGAACCATTCCAGATCAGGCCTTCGTTATACAGCATATTGAAGAATTCTGCTGTTTTACCAAAAGCTTCATCCATAGCAGTAAACTGAACTTTTCCATCAACGATTCTCAGATGGTCAGCATACTGATTACCTCCACAGTAAGAGTCAGCACATCCAAATGCACCTGTGAAACGATAGAACAGGTTGTAGGATCCGAATGTATCAGTTGCGCCAAACCATGTAGCCATTGGAATTTCATCATCCACACCATTGCCATTCAGGTCTCCGCCGTCACGGAAAGCTTTCAGACAATCAACCCACTCATCAACAGTTGTAGGAACATCTTTTCCAACTTTGTCCAGCCATGTTTTGTTAATCACGAATGGTCCAGGTGTCAGAACCAGTCCATACATTTCTTCTACATATGGGAAACCATAAGTATGTCCGTCAGGAGCTGTGATTTCCATCTGATACTGTGGATTTTCATCCAGGAATGCTTTCAGGTTCGGCATGTAATCTGCAACCAGCTGTTCTGTCGGCAGGAATACTTCCTGGTTTGCATACTGTACTGTAATATTACCGGATTTACCATCACCAAAGTTCCAGAATACATCCGGAAGATCATCTCCACCGGCAAGCAGCAGGTTGATCTTTTCCTGAGCACCATCAAGCGGAATCTTCTGCCAGTCAAATGCTACACCTGTAGCTTCTTCCCACTGTTTGCAGGCTTCAAGTTCTGCCGGCTCAACAACACGGTCTGGAGAGTTTACCAACAGCATGGTGATCTTTCCGTATTTTTCCTCAAAAGCTTTCTGATCTTTGATAATCGGAAGAGTTCCATCCAGCTGGATGATTCCGGCATCCACAGCTTCCTGTTCTTCCGGAGTCAGCTCGGTAGCGCCTGCAGTAGAACCACCTTCTGAAGAACCGCTGTCTGCGGATCCTCCGTCACTCTTTCCACCGCCGCAGGCTGTCAGCATACTTGTTGCCATGATACCTGTCAAAAGCAGAGCGATTACTTTTCTCTTCATGTTTCATTTCCTCCTTAATAGTTGTATTCCTACAGCTGCAAAATCTCATTTACTGCAGCCAAAAGGGTTCATTATAAATTTTAGTAAAAATCAACCTTTTACCGCACCGATGGTAACACCCTTTGCAAAATATTTCTGTACAAACGGGTATACACACAACAGTGGAAATGCAGAAACTACTACGACACAATATTTCAACTGGTCTGCCAGTTTCTGTTTCATAACGGCCTCAGCCGCACTACTGCCCATCTGATTAGACTGATTCATAAGTACCAGGTTACGAAGAATAACCTGCAAAGGCATCATATCTTCATCCTGCAGGAACATCAGTGCATTAAAGAACTGGTTCCACATAGCTGTTGCATAGAACAATGTCATAACAGCAATGATGGTAGAAGAAATCGGAATTGCAATTCTGAAAAAGAATCCGAAATCCGAGCAGCCATCAAGCTGAGCCGCTTCCAGAAGTTCATCCGGCACACCACTCTCAAAGAAGGATCGGCATACAATCAGGTTATATGCTGATACTGCAACCGGAAGCACCATAGCCCAGATGGTATTGTAAATATGCAAGTTCTTAACTGTCAAGAACAATGGAACGATACCACCACTGAAGAACATGGTAAAGGTAAACAAAAACATGATTGGTTTTCTTCCAAACAAATCTTTTCTGGACAATGCATAGCCGGCCGGAATCGTACAAATCAGAGAAACAATTGTACCAACTACTGTATATCTGATTGTATTCCAATAACCAATCCACAAAGGCTTATATCCTAAAGTTGTCTTATATCCCTCCAGGTACATAGATTCCGGATAGAGAAGAAGCTTACCTGAACTTACAATAACAGGATCCGTAATGGAAGCCAATACAACATAGTACAGCGGATAAACAATGATCAAACAAACGAATATCATGATAATGACATTGACTGTAGTGAAAATCTTATCGCCTGTTCCCATCTTTACTTTTGTGCCTGCAGGCACCGCATTATTCTTAGCCATTCTCTTCACCTCCTAGAAAATACTGATATCACTGGTCTTCTTAGCAACAAGGTTGGCAATGACCAGAATAACAAAGTTGGCAATAGAGTTAAACAAACCAACTGCGGTAGCAAAACTGTACTGTGCTGTCTGAAGACCTACCTTATAAATATAGGTAGAAATAATTTCACTCACTATAGTGTTAGATCCATTCTGCATCAGGTATGCTTTCTCGTAACCAACATTCATGATGCTTCCGATCTGAAGAATCATCATCAAAATAACTGTCGGCATAATCAATGGAATGTCTATGTAGAGAATCTTCTGAAGTCTGGAAGCTCCATCCATAGTTGCTGCCTCATAGTACTCCGGACTGATGGCAGTCAGTGCAGCAATGTAGATAATGGCATTGAATCCCATCGTCTGCCAGAGATTGGAGCCGATAAACAGCGGCCGGAAATACTGTGGCAAACTGGTGAACATAACTTCCTTTCCGCCTGCTGCAGTGATGATATTGTTTACAACACCATTTGCAGAGAATAACACAGTAATCAAGGAAACAACTACTACGTTTGACATAAAGTACGGAGCGTAGGAGATTGTCTGAATAATTTTTCTTGGTGCATTTCTGGTAATCTGATTCAACAGCAACGCAAAAATAACCGGAATCGGGAAACCAATCACCAACGTCTGCAAACTGATTACAATTGTGTTCTTAATAGCATTTACCGCAATACTTGTGCTGAAAAATGTTTGAAAATGTTTGAACAAAGGTTCTGCCCACGGGCTTCCCAGAATACCGGCACGGCCATTAAAATCCTTGAAAGCAATCACAAGACCATACATCGGATAGTAGGCAAACAGTACCAGCCAGATTAATGCAGGAATCAAAAGAACATATAACTGCCAGCAACGTAATATTTCTTTTACCTTTGACACCTTGCCGCGGTTGGAAACCGCTGCTGCATTTTCATTTTTCTTTTTCATCGCTCATCCTCCTTTTACATTCTTTGTGCATTTTTTCTTTTTGAATCGATTCATTTTTTATTGAATATAGCACTTTTTGTGATTCTTATATTACCCCTTTATTATGCTAAAATCAATATGTATTTTTTTACTAAATACAAACTTTATTTTTGTGCATTTTTACAGATTTTTATTATTTTTTTATTTTCCAGAAAGAAATCGCATTACTTCGATAATTTATTCTATATTTATTGAATCGTTTCATTTGAAACTCAAAAAAAGTAGCGGTTTACACCGCTACTTGCTTTGTTTCTCCATCTCCAAATGTTATTGTCACTTTGAACAAATCCCCATCCAGGTAAATATCAAAGGTTCCATTCTGCATTTTTACCAGATCCCGGGCTATGGAAAGTCCCAGTCCACTTCCTTCCGTGCTGCGGGATACATCCCCGCGGATAAACCGCTCTGTCAGTTC
Source organism: Eubacterium sp. (assembly GCA_022764165.1). Lineage (GTDB taxonomy): Bacteria > Bacillota > Clostridia > Lachnospirales > Lachnospiraceae > Oliverpabstia. The sequence continues at coordinate 29,772 of JALERM010000057.1, forward strand.
TTCTGCTTTGATGTTTAGAGGATGTTCTGAAATGTTTTTAATTTCAAAAATCACCCTGCATCCTATTTTCTTTACTTCCACATAGATACGTGTCGAAGGCATCGCATATTTTGCCACATTATTGTAAAGATTTTCAATCACCCGCCACATTCTTCTTCCATCTGCAAGAATCACGACCGGTTCCTCCGGCACCCTGCAGATCAGTTCCAGGCTGCGTGCGGCAAATTTTTCTTCAAACTCCCCATTAGTTTGACGCACCAGCTCTCCCAGTTGTATGGGCTGCATATCCAGTACCACATTTCCGGAGCTCACCTTAGATGCCTCCACAAGATCTTCCGTCAGCTGTTTCAGTCTCTGGGATTTACTTTCCAGCACCTCTATATATCCGCGGATCTTAGGATCCTGAATATCTTCCCTTTTCAAAAGATCCACGTAGTTGATAATCGATGTAAGCGGAGTCTTGATATCATGAGAAACATTGGTGATCAGATCTGCCTTTAACCGTTCACTTTTGAGAGTTTCCTTAACCGCATTCTGCAGACCATCACCCACTCGATTGACAGCCTCAGCCATTTCCCGGTTCTCACCGGACAATCCGTTGATATCAATCTTAAAATCCAGTTCCCCACTGGCAATTCTCGCCAGACCATCCCGGATTACCTGGCGGCCGGCACCTTCTCTGATCAGATATAGGAGTACCAGACCATCAGCCATCAAAATCAGGAGCACACCGAATCCCCCCATCGTAAGCGCCGCAAAAATATTTGCCAATACCAGAACGGTGAATCCCAGGATAGTTCTTCCGGAAGTCTTGCGTGCCAGATAAACTTTTTTACAGCTCTGAATAATGGCGTGACAAAAACTGTTTTTCCAGAATCGTTTTCCTTTCAACCGACGGACAATACTCATCCATGCAGCCAGAAACAGTCCTCCAAAAATGATTTCTCCCAATACAATCAGAGTTACAAAGAAAAGATCATAAATGGATGTCTCCAGTACATACGCCACAGGAATACCTCCCAGAAACATCAGAGAAAGACCACACATACACACCATAACTTCCGTAGGCACCCGGTCAACCCCCATCATATGAAGGTCGCGGTCACAGGTTGTGCGGCCGGCCTGAATCGTCAGTAAAACCAAAGCAGCAATCCCTGACAGAAAACTGAGTAAACCACCGATGATTGCTAATTTTCCCCAACCGGCATATCTTTCAAAATACATATGAGAATCGTAAAAGGAATCCATTACCGAATATTCAGAATCCAGTACAATCAAAATTGTTTCATCAGAACCGGTAATTGTCCGGTTTTTCAAATAATTTTTCAGATAACCTGCTGCCTCATTAGTACTCATATCATAGGACAATTGTCCCTTTTCCCGAACAGCTGAGAAGTATAATGCCGGCACCACGCCCAGATGTTCCGGATCAAATCCATCTTTCCACCCTTTCACATTGGTAAAAATTCTTCCGGTCTCTGTATTCTGCACAGCAAACATCAGATTACTTTCTTCATTGAACACAGTGAGTCCATAACAGTACTGCTCATACTGACTACAAATATTTATCAGATTTTCATAAAGTTCCTGCAAGGATACGGTCTCCGGGTTTTCCTTTGCATAGTCCGCCAGTGTCACCCCTGACTTTGGAAGATATTTTTCCAATTCCTTTCCTCTCACATAAAGAAATTTGAACGCTTCTGAATATTCCCACTGTTTATTTTCTTTATTATCCGGGGATTCTTCTGTCTCTTCCACTGTATCTGTTACCGCCTCGGAAAATTCTGTTGTTATCTCACCAGCATAGCCGTCATCGGCAAGATCAGATTCATAAAAAGGCAATTCGTCATAAATCAGCCGGAAAAAATCACCTTCCAAATACTCTTCTGCCATCTTTCGGATATTTTCTGCGGTATAGGTAGTATTTTCATTTTTATCTTTTTCTTTGGCTTTCAGATCAGTAATATCAATCGTTTTTTTCGGATTCCATTCTCCATCCGTGGTAAACAGTTCCATCGCTTCAATGTTTTCAGGCAGGTTATGTATTGTATCTACAATATCCTGTCCGCATTTTGCTGTCTCTTCGTATGATGTCACATCGGAACGCAGGAGCAGTTCCGGATCATTGACATTTTTCAGCAAACCCATGATAAAAATAAATGCAACTGTAAATATTCCAATAGCAATCAGAAATACTGCCGTGATAAAAGCTTTCATCCCCCTGGAATAAAAAGGGCCTCTTTTTTCATAATTCTCCATAATATAACCTCCTGTCTTAAGGGGTTACATTTTTTCTATTTTGTAGCCGATTCCCCACACAACTTTCAGGTATCTGGGTTCTCTGGGATTAATCTCGATTTTCTCACGGATGTGGCGGATATGTACAGCTACGGTATTATCCGCTCCGATTGCTTCCTCATTCCAGATATTTTCATAAATCTGCTCAATAGAAAAAACTTTTCCCTGATTTTTAATGAGAAGCAATAAAATATTATATTCAATCGGAGTCAGCTTCACCGGATCTCCGTCAACCATTACCGTTTTCAAATCATCATTGACCATCAAACCACCGCAGGTATATACCGCCTGTTCTGCAATTTCTGCCATGGTTCCCAGCTTCGTATAGCGGCGCAGCTGGGATTTTACCCGGGCAATCAATTCCAATGGATTGAAGGGTTTTGTCACATAATCATCCGCCCCTATATTCAATCCCAGTATTTTATCCACATCTTCTGATTTTGCCGACAAAATAATGATCGGAATGCTGCTGTATTCCCTGATTTTTCTTGTTGCACGGATACCATCCAGACGGGGCATCATCACATCTATCAACAAAAGATGGATCTCTTCCTGTTTCAGCATTTGAACCGCCTGCAGCCCGTCATATGCTTTCAGTATTCGATAACCTTCCTGCGAAAGATAAATATCTATTGCTTCTACAATTTCCTTGTCATCGTCACAAACCAATATTGTATACATATTTCTCACCTCCCCCTCATTATAAAAGAAACCCTGCGCTTATGCCAGTAGTTCTTTTTGTTGGTCTTATCCTATCAGGGAAATCTTTAGACCGACTGAGGAAAAATCTTAAGATTTGATAAAGAAAACAGTACCGCCCCATAGATGCAGAAACGAAACATCATTAGAGTACTGTATACACTATTCAGGTAATAATACGCCGGCAGCAGATACTGCACCACCGGGAAACGCCGGGTAGTCAGAAATACCGGACACAGTACAAGCGAAACCAGCAGAATAATCGGAATCACCGCTCCGAAATTCCATTTTTTTCTGCATATTCTTCGCAGAAGGTTACAAAATCCTGCAATTGAAATTACATATAAAAACATAAGAAGCAATTCTTTTCCCCATGATGTAAAAGTTCCTGACAATCTCAGTGCAATGCATGCTGCAAAGCCTGTCGGCAAGGTTCCCGTAACAATATACAGCCACGGAAACAATTGCCTGTGACGAATCGGCATCCAGACATATAGTTTTTCTTCATCATCCTGTATGTAAAACATAGTTACTGCCATTGCACTTAAAAGGACCAGAAGAGACAGAAGTCCACGAAGCGGTGCAGTCATATAATTCATTTTTTCGTCAGCATTATTAATCGTACTTCCATCTAAATAAGCAAATCTAAAGATGGATCCATTTACCTGATTGTTTTCATACAATCGCTGCAGATTATTTTCCAGCGTTCCTATATCCATATTCGAAAACATGTCCTGTTTATCCACAAACTGTCTTGTAATTTCATACGAAATTACCGGGTACAAAACACCGTACAACTGCTCTCTTGCCAATTTATTGGGTATATTATCTTCTCTCACGTACACAGATAACACCGATTCTCGCTCCCCGTTCAGGTATTCTCTGACAGCTGTCTGTATTTGATCAGGGAAAATCCACGCACAATCTGCATCTCCTGAGCGAACAGTCTGACATGCGGATTCCTCCCCTTCCATCCACTGATACTGTATGACACCGTTCTTTTCCATCAGAGACTTCACCGTCGTTTTTTCTGTCTCACTTCCTTCAGACGCACATAACACCACTCGCAGTACACCGCCATCCTGCTTTGCCGCAGCTCTTATTCCCAGTACGAGCAGCGGAAGCATGAGAAGTAGACAGGGGTAAATATATTTTTTCAGAAAACGTTTATTCAGCAGCAAATACCACAATACTGCCTTTCTCAGTCTGCCCATAATAAACTACCTCGCCATCTTTCTCTTTTTAACCACAACAGCCATTCCCAAAAACAAGCCTGCATATGACAGCAATAATCTCATCTTCTCAAAGGACGGGAAACCGCAGAGAATTTGCGTCAGATATCTCATAGCAATCCCAGTGGGAAGAAACTCTGCCAGTGTTTGTATACTCTGCGGAAAGAAATAAATTGGATAAAAACACCCTGATAAATATCCAAGTCCCACCGTTCCGATAAAATTCAAAAGAAGTCCCTCGGTCAGACTTGAAACAATACTGTACAGAAAGCATTGCATTGCTGCCACACAACAAATAACAGGAAGAACTGCCACTGCAAAACGAATCATATCAATGATTTCCCCCAGTTCCTGTATGCCAAATCCCGTCAGGGCAGAAAACAAAATCAGGAAACCACTGATACCAAAAAAACTTACCATCATCAGACACAGATATGCAAATACTTTCCCTGTCATCTGGATACATACGCCCATTCCACTCGACGCCAGAATTTTAGTCAGTGCCTCATCACGCTCTATCAGAAAAATACTTCCATTAATTCCCCATAACATCAAGAATATCAGTACCGCTGCACACAGATAATAACCAGCCTCTGAGCATCCTTCTCTTCCATCCCCCACCTCGATCCGATACATTTTTTCCCTGGAAAAAAGCACATCAAAATAGCGCAGATTCAATCGATCAGCATCCTCTGCAATCCGTTCCATGGCACCCTGTTCCAGATAAAAATCCTGCATACTATAGATGCCTGTCTGACTTTCTGTGATAACCTCTGAAATCGTATCAGACAGTTCCATCACCAATTGTGTCCCTATCCCGCTTTGTGCACCGCCGCCAACAAATGTGACCGGCATATTTTGACCTGATACAATAGAATCCAGGAAGCCATCAGGAATCCGTATGTACCCGCTGATTTTCCCGCTTTCCAACTGAATGACAGCTTCCTCTTCTGTTAATTCCGAAAATGAAATCGTAAACCGTGAAGAATCCAGATGTTCCAGTGCATAAATACCAAATCCAAGATAACTGTCCCGGGTATCTCCCACCACACCAAGCACAATTTTCTGGCGTTTTTCATCCTGACTATCTACAGAAAGCTGCATCCAGACCAGCAGACATATCCCAACGCTCAACAGTACCGTTACAAGAAAAACGGCCGGAAACACTTTTCCCATTCTTTTCAGCTGCAGTCTCATGTATATTCCACACTTTTTCATATGGCACCTCATAGTTTTCCTACCAGAGTATGAACATTTCCATCATATGTAAAGGGCACTAATTTTCCGTTTTTTATAATGTACCACACATCACACAAAGAAAGTTCCTGCACATCATGAGTAGCCAGAAGCAGTATCTTTCCTTTCTTTTTACAATCCAGAAAATAATTATAAATACGTTCTTTAGCAATCAGATCCAATGCTGCCGACGGCTCATCCAAAAGCAACACCTGAGGGTTATGAGCAGATGCACAACTGATACTCAACCGTTTTTTCATTCCACCAGACATTTTACATACAGGAACTTTCAGAAATTCCGTGACCCCCAGCATAGCCGGCACTCCCTCCTCCAGATCTCTCTTTAAACCGGCAGGTCTGTCCGCATACCAGAGTTTCAAGTTATCTAACGCAGTCAGTTCCTGCAGAAGAGGTGTCCCCTGCGGCACATATCCTATCACAGAAGAACGTGTGCTGTGTTTTTTCAGCATTTCTTTCCCCTGCCAGCAAAAACTTCCTCCATCTGCTTTCTGAATTCCGGCAAGTATGGAAAGCAGCGTAGACTTTCCACATCCATTTTCTCCCAGAATTCCCACGCATATTCCTTTATTTGCCGCAAACGAAATATTATCCAATACCTTTTTTCTTCCATATTTTTTTTGTATTCCCCGAACTTCCAAATCCATCCTTCATTCATCCTTTGCATATCATTGAAATTTCACTTGACACCATTCGTATATTCTTACTTATCTATCATATCATGGTCAGAAGTTTATGAAAAGCAGAATTCCAAGACTCACTTGACTTCAACATATGCCAGAATATATAATAAAATAACATACTTTATATGAGGAGGGATATTATGTTTTGTAAAAATTGTGGTAATGAAATTGAGAACGATGCCGCTTTCTGCCCCCAGTGCGGTTATCGTTTAAAAGAACACACTCCCCAACAGGAGTCACCGGTATGCCCTGTGTGCCATCACCCGATCAAGCCCGGAGCTGCTTTCTGTACTTCTTGCGGCGCAGATCTGAGCAATGCTCAACAAGCGACTGATAAGCCGGTGCATACACGCAAAAAACCTCTGATTATCGGCGGCATTGCCGTTGCTGTACTCGCTGTTGGCGGCATCACCGCCGTGCTGGCTTCATCATTGCCCAAATTGATGTATCGTTCTTCTCCGGAAAAATATTATCGTTATGCAGAAATACAAAATCTGGAAGATAATGCAGAAATCATAGGAGATCTATATGACTCCTGTCTGGAACAGCAGAAAAAAACTGGGAAAGGGGCGACTGTAAACCTGACGGCCCGACTTGAGGATGGAGGCCGTTCTCTTCTGGGTACTGTTGTTCCCATGGATTTGTCCTGGCTGAAGGAAATATCTCTGAATACCACAGGGCGGTCGGATGAATCTGCTTTTGGAGCAGAATCCACACTAAGTCTGAATGATACCCCGCTGGCTTCTCTCCATCTTTCCGGTGATTTTGATCTGCAGGAAATATATATGACAATTCCGGAGATTTCTTCCGATTATCTTGGAATGAATCTGAGCAGTATACTCGGTCAGTACGGAGGAGACTTTTCTTCTTTACAGTCTTTAGAAGAAATGATGACTGATCTTTCTGAATTTTGCGAAGACGGGGATACGGTAGAAGAACTTCTGGTTCGTTATGGTACTATTGTTTTTAATCATATTACAGATGTTGAAAAATCCAGTGAAACTCTGGAAATCAACGGTATTTCTGAAAAAGTAACCACACTGGAAGCCCGGATTACTCCTTCTGATTTTGCAGCAATGGGAAAAGAGATGATCCCTCTCCTTCGGAAAGACGATGATCTTCGTCAGATTATTACCGCCTGTGGAAAAATGGCTGCACTTCAGGATTCCGGTAATATAGACGGTAATTCCTATTATCAGAAATTTCTTTACCTGCTGGATTCCCTGGAATCAGAACTGAACCAACTGGCCGAGAACGCAGACTACAACTATCTGCTCAGTCGTATCTGCATTGGAAAGTCTGATCAGATTGCTGCCCGAACTCTTACTTTGGTTTCCGATGGGGAATACTTACAATTATTATCATACAGCAAACCACAGAGCGGAAAGGAATTTGCACTAAACACAAATGTTAATCTGGAAGATTACACGATGACTATATCCGGAAGCGGTACAGTAGCAGGAAAAAAAGAAAATGCTGATTATACAGTATCAGTAGCTGGAATTCCCTACTTACGCCTGCGTACTTCCGATTTTGATACTGAAAAAGCAAAAAAAGGCTATATTAACGGCACGTTCACCGTATCTCCACTGGCAGGTATTTCATCCTTATCGGGAGCAGATGAACTAGCCGGTATTCTGAATAATTACGCATTGAAATTCAACTGCAATTCCACGGAAAAATCAAGTCAGATTGAATTTTCTGTAATGAGCAGCGATCTTCCTTTAATTACTTTTTCTTCTGAATATCTGTATGAAAGCAACGGCTCTACTGATTTTCCAAAGAGTTCAGATAAAGTTTATAATCTGGAAAACGAAGATGAGATATTACAATATGTTTCTTCCATCAATTGGGATCAGGTTCTCCAGATTCTGCATAAAACAGAGATTCCGGCAGAATATATGACTGTTCTGGAAAACAGCATTCAGGAAATTCGTTCTGCTCTCAATATGTATAATAACTAACCAGGAGGTAATTTTCATGTTTCGTTTATGGGGCAAAATTTGGACTGACAATCGCATGATCAAAGACACCGTTATCTGCGATGAAACCAATGACACCAGGACGCATAAAATATTTCATTCTCTGGATGAGATTTGCTACCTTTGGGATTTGAGCAGTCCGATATGGCTGGAAAGCAATATCGCAGAATTCAAACGCCATGATAAAACCCGGTTTTATGCAGACAACTTCATTGACTCCATCGACTTCGATTACCTGGAGATACAGATCATTGAAGAATAATTAAGAATATTTTTCAATTTGAGGGGGATGATACCATCCCCCTCAAGTACGCCTAAATCAGATATTCTCTGATCACTTCTCTCATAATATTTTCTTCTTCCGGTGTCAGCATATGAGAAAATCTGGTCTTGCTGGCTGCCGTCTGCTGAATTCCGGCGGTCACCCGTTCAATCAGTTCCTCTTTTGCCTGTTTTTTCACTTCTTCCACCTGGACATCAGGAGCATTCGCTTTAGATGTATTTTCCATATAGTCCATCAGACCATCCAATATCATATCCTCTTTACTGATAAATCCCATAAACTGTTTCATCATCAGCAGAAGGGCAAATATTCCGGCACCCACCAAAACATACTGATAGCGAATCAATTCTGCTTCTTCATACCGATAGGTTCCATACACTGCAGCCATCATCAGAAGAAAGCTGAACAATGCACTGTATCCGATTCCCTGTTTCCATCTGGGCAGGCTAATTCCAAGGATCTTACCTCTGACCATCTGTGTCCGTATAAATACTTCCGGGTTATTGATTTCCTGATTCTTTGTTTTCCGGAGCTTGTACTCATTCAAAAATTCTCTGGTCCATTTACCCTTTGGATCGCTTATCCGGCGCAAATCACGGGCAGCCCTGCTATAAAAACGGTCTACCATAACGATACAGATTATTCCAAGTATTCCTGCTGTTATCATTCCATAGAGCAGCAGATTCTGTTCCATCCATACATGCAGCATATGTGATTACCCCCTGAATTATTTTTCAGCCACCGAAAAAAGTCCCGGGTCTTCTCAATGGCTTCTGGAGATATTATATCGTCCACATACCAGATTTGAAACAAAAATCGTTCGCCAAATTCCCCTTTATTCTGCCGGTCCCCATAATTTTCAATAAGAACAGGAAACCTTATTTCTGTCTTATAATTCCCGCAGCATCTCACCTACCAGATTCACACAGTGCTGTGCAGCCTGTCTTTCGAAGGTTGGATAATCCATCGTTGCACTGTTATCTGCTTTATCAGAAATTGCACGAACTACAACAAAAGGAATTCCATTCAAATAAGCGGCCTGTGCAATTGATGCTCCCTCCATCTCTGTACAATAGCCTGCAAATTCTTTGATAATTTCATTTTTCACCTCTGCTCTGGCAACAAACTGATCACCGCTTACAATTCTTCCTTCAAACACCTGAATATCAGGATTTACTTTTTGACATACCCGAACTGCTGTCTCACGCAGTGCTGCATTAGCAACAAAAGAAAAAACTTTCATTCCCGGAATCTGTCCCTTTGGATATCCAAATTCCACCGCATCCATATCATGCTGAAGAGCATCCGTAGATACAACAATATCTCCAATATTAATCTCATTTCTCAAGGAACCTGCAATACCTGTATTAATAACCGCTTCTACTTCAAATACATCTGCAAGAATCTGAGTACAGACCGCCGCATTCACCTTACCAATACCAGAACGTACAACAACAACATCCTTTCCGTTCAATTTTCCCTGATAAAACTCCATAGATGCTTTATTAACCCGTGTCACACCTGTCATCTGCTCTTTTAAAGCATCTACCTCTATATCCATAGCTCCTATAATTCCAATTCTATTCATCATAAACCTCCATAGATTACTCAATATTTACGTTTTTCATTATAGCATGAATCCATGTTATTCCTCAAGGTGGTAAAATAGGTTACTGTTTACGAATCGTTCTTTGTCTGCTATAATCTTTTAAGAATCATCGGCAGAAATATCTGCCTGTTCTCAATACAAAAGCAAAGGAGTGATTATCATGGTATTTAAAACAAAAGGTACTTGTTCCTCACAGATCAGTTTTGATATTGTGGATGGAAAACTTCATAATGTAATATTCACAGGAGGATGTAACGGAAACCTGAAGGGAATCGGAGCTCTGGTAGAAGGTCAAGACGCAAAAGACGTAGCTGCCCGTCTGGAAGGAATCCGCTGCGGATTTAAATCTACTTCATGCCCGGATCAGTTATCCCAGGCAATCAAACAGGCACTGAACTAATGAACAGGCTGCTGTACCTGCAAGAGTACAGCGGCCTGTTTAATTTGACTATACTTACCGATCCCATTTATCACAAAGATTCAAAATCTGGCTGGTAAACTTCGCCAGATCTTTATTAGCCCCACCTTCATTGTGGCGAATGACAGTAAGAAGCCGCTGACCTGCTGCGAGAAGACGCTGATAGGCTCCTGATGCCTGTGCCTTTTTAGCCTTCTGCTGCATTTTTACACCATCCGGACATTCTAAGAATTTTCCTGTTTTCAGATCATATAATGCCCCACTGAAAGGGGCCATTGCCTGATAGTGCAGTTCATTTTCCAACCTTGCTGCAAATGTTTCACAGGATTCCGTTTCTCCATGACACACAAACACCTGATCCGGTTTGTGAATGAATGCGGAAGCCCATTCCATAAGACCCTTGTCATCTGCATGGCCGCTCACACCAGGCAATACCCGAATCTCTGCATTCACCTGTATCTCTTCTCCAAAAAGCTTCAGACTCTCAACACCTTCTACTAACGCCCTGCCCGGAGTTCCCACAGCCTGATACCCGACAAATAAAATAGTACACTCTTTTCTCCAGAGATTATGTTTCAGATGGTGTTTAATCCGCCCCGCATCGCACATTCCGCTGGCTGATATAATCACCTTGGGACGCTGATCAAAGTTAATAGCTTTTGAATCTTCACTGGTTACGGAAAGTTTCAATGAAGGAAATGCCACCGGATTGATTCCTCTCTCCACTAGCTCCATTGCTTCCTGATCAAAACATTCACGGTAATGTTCACGAAATACACTGGTGGCTTCCACTGCCAGAGGACTGTCCACAACAACCGGAAAATCATCGTGGTTCCGTATCAGTTTATCCTCTTTGATTTTACGAATAAAGTACAGTATTTCCTGTGTCCTTCCCACTGCAAACGAAGGAATCACCACATTGCCGCCTCTGTCAAAGGTCTTCTGCATAATATCAGCCAGAGCCTGAATATAATCCAGCGGAATCTCATGTGTCCGGTTCCCATACGTTGATTCCATCACTACGTAATCCGCAGTCTGCAAGTATTCAGGATCCTTGATCAATGGCTGATTTTTATTTCCAATGTCGCCTGAGAATACAATTTTCTTCTCCACACCGTCTTCTTGCAGCCACAATTCTATACTGGCTGACCCCAGTAAATGCCCTGCATCCGTAAAACGCACCCGGATTCCGTCCGCAATAGAAATGATCTGATGATACGCACAGCCAACCAGACAGCTGATAGCACCCAAAGCATCTTCCATATCATAAAGAGGCTGAACATCTTCTTTTCCGGCACGTTTTCCTTTTCGATTCTTCCATTCCGCTTCAAACATCTGAATATGTGCACTGTCACGCAGCATAATATCGCACAAATCCGCTGTAGCATATGTGGTGTAAATCTCTCCGCGGAAACCCCTTCCATAAAGCAGAGGAAGCAGCCCGGAATGATCAATATGTGCATGTGTCAGCAGCACAAAATCCAAATCCGAAGCAGGAACCGGTATCTCTCTGTTCTCATAATAATTCGGTCCCTGTTCCATTCCATAATCAACCAGAAAACGCTTCCCGGCTGCTTCCAGATAATAGCAGCTTCCAGTAACCTCATGTGCCGCCCCAATAAACATTAACTGCATACTACTCCTCCTTCTCACACTTTTACTTATTTTTATTATACGCTGTATGGGAATCTAATGCAAACCTTGACTTTTTTATCCACCCGATTAATAATATGATTATGAGAATAAAACCCGATTGGGATATATTTCGAATGTTATTTTTGAAAATTCAGGAGGATATTAAGAATATGAAACATATCGTTCTTACCGGCGGTGGAACTGCAGGTCACGTTACTCCAAATATTGCCATGATTCCACTTCTTAAGGAAAAAGAATTTAAGATTTCCTATATTGGTTCTTACGATGGAATTGAAAAAAAATTAATTGAAGAAATGGGAATCCCTTATTATGGAATTTCTTCAGGAAAACTCAGACGTTACTTTGATCCCAAAAACTTTACAGATCCTTTTAAAGTACTGAAAGGATATATGGAAGCACGGAAACTATTAAAGACACTGAAACCAGATGTTGTCTTTTCAAAAGGCGGTTTTGTCACCGTTCCTGTTGTCATCGCAGCAAAACACCGGAACATTCCTGCTATCATCCATGAATCAGACATGACTCCAGGTCTTGCCAATAAACTGTGTATTCCTTCCGCAGTCAAAGTATGCTGCAACTTTCCGGAAACCGTCAGCAAACTCCCCGCTGACAAAGCAGTACTTACCGGAACCCCTATCCGTCAGGAACTGCTGAAAGGAGATCGACAGAAAGCCCTGGCATTCACCGGTCTTTCTGGAAATAAACCGGTTCTTATGATCATTGGCGGAAGTCTGGGATCTGTAGCTGTCAATACAGCCGTACGCCAGATTCTTCCTGAACTTCTGAAAGAATTTGATGTTGTTCACCTTTGCGGTAAAGGAAAACTTGATGAATCACTCACCAACACGGAAGGATACGTTCAGTACGAGTATATTAAAGAAGAACTTTCAGACCTTTTTGCACTTGCAGATCTGGTAATCTCAAGAGCCGGAGCCAACGCAATCTGTGAAATCAGTGCTCTGAAAAAACCGAATCTTCTGATTCCACTTTCCGCAAATGCCAGCCGCGGAGACCAGATTCTCAACGCCCGTTCCTTCGAACGCCTGGGATACAGCAAAGTCCTGGAGGAAGAAGAACTGACTCAGGAAACCCTCCTTCAGGCCATACAAACCCTCTACCAGAACCGTGAAGACTACATCACCGCCATGAGTCAAAGCAACCAGATGGACTCCATAGGAAGAATCGTAGACCTGATCTGCCAGTACGCATAAATGATACAAATAAGCAAAATAAAAACTATGATAATATACGTTTAACATACACCCTTCCCCGGGCGCACTTTGTTTCGTTTGGATAAAACAGGAGAATCTCTGTGATTTTCAGAAGCATTGGGGAAAGCGAGTCCGAAAATATGCACTTAGCAAGACTTTGGCGCGAAGGCTCTCCTGAGCGTCAATTAGTCGCGCTTAGTGCATAGTTGAGGAGGAGCGGCCTGCTT
>JALERM010000061.1 GCA_022764165.1 Eubacterium sp.
TTCTTGAAGTGATTCAGCTTTTCAAGGGCTTTTGTCCAGAAATGATAGCAGAATGCCTCTGTCTGCTGTTTCATCTCACGAAAGCAGTTCTCGATGCAGAACCTTTTGGAATACAGTTCTATGATCTGTACTGCCGTCAGGGTAAGATCCGTACTGACCAGGATACTCCTCTGGCCGTCATATTCCACAAGCACAAACCGGAGCTTCTGATAGAGTTTCTGTCCCCAGAGCAGATCCATGCATTTGTATCGGACAGCCTGCTTCCTTCCATATATATAAACAAAGGCTTCCGTAAAGGAATCCGGATCTTCTGTAAACTGTTTCCAGAGATAGACCGTATCGCCTTTCTTTTTAGGGTGGCCACGTTTCCTTGTGTTCACAGGTACCTGACACCTTGTGTTTTGTACTGTTACGAAGGAGCTGAAGCAGAGGGAATTTGGTGATTTTGAAGCAAAGTTGAATCAGCAGAAGCAGGAATGGAAAGAGAGCATTAATATTGAAGAAACAGAAGAGGGGGAGCGATTCTCCTTTTTTGTGTGGAATTTTCTGAATCAGAAAATCGAGTTGCATGATTGTGGGTTTGTAGATTATAATAACAATAAAGAACAAAATATCTTGCAATGGCAGTGTGTATAGTTAATCTGTTTTTCATAATTTTGTAAGGGGGAATAACAGTGTCAGAAAAACGTTTGAATAATACCATTTTTCTCATGTTTCTGGTGACAGAAAATTATAAAAAGAAATACAACTTGTCATCAGAAGAATTTCTGAAGCTGGATGACAAATATGCGATTTTAAATTATGTGTCGGAATGTCCGGATATCTTTGACAGTATGAATGGAGAAGAAATGGTGGAGGAAATTGACCAATATGTTCGAGAAAAATAAACTGGTATTGTATCATGGAACAATATCCCAGATTGAGCACATAGATGTGAAACGTGGACGTGGGAATAAGGACTTTGGAAAAGGCTTTTATATGGCTGTTTCCAGACAGCAGGCAATTGGAATGATGCATAAAAAATATAAAGAAGCAGTAAGGAGAAGCAGAAATAAGAAAAACTTATCATTTGAAGAAAGGCTCTATGAGATTACTCTGGATAAGAAATATCTGGAGACAATTACCATAAAACAGTTTGAAACAGCAGATCAGGAGTGGCTGGATTTTGTTTTGCTGTGCAGAGAGAACGGCGGCATGCCGCATGACTACGATCTGGTAATCGGTCCTACGGCGGATGATGATACCATGTTGTGTTTAAAAGCATATTGGGATGGATTATACGGAAAAGTGGGTTCCTCTCAGGCAAAAACGATTTTGCTGAATAATCTGGAACCGGAAAATCTTGGTATTCAGTATTATGTAGGAAAACAGATGGTGGTAGACAGACTGATTTCCAGTATGAAAGAAATCCAATGGAGGTAGAGAAGGATCATGAGTGAAAGCAAAATTGAAACTACAAAGGGGTTCTGTGTAGTTGCATTAACAAAGTATCTGATGGAGGTATATGGAATATCACAGGATGAAGCGTATAAGAAGTTAATTGGGATGGAGTTGTATGGATTATTGATGGATGAAGATACGCGGCTATTTTTGGAACCAAACGATTATTTGTGTGAGTGCTGCAGAATAGAGTGTGAAAATGGTATAGACGCTTTATACAAATATATTAACCAGTGATTGCTGTTGATTTTTCGTTTGTACCAAATAGAGGTACAGACCGTACTATTTTAACAATATCTGGCGGTATACACAGTTTTTTTTTGTAAATCCGGGTCGTTTCGAATGGCTCGCTCTGAAATCACATTACCCATACTATGTCCAAACAAGCCGGAACCAATGCCAATACAAACATATGGCAATCCTGCCAAGATTCCTTGCGAAGTTCCGGTCCTTTTTATGTGTCGAGCATGCCGTGACTTCTTCATTGACGGAGTCAGTCGGAATCGTAAGTATTTCATTACAAGGTGTTTCCGGATTGACCGGCTAAATCTTTTCATCGCTTAAAATCCTCCCATCCTGGATGGTAATCAGTCGTTTTGCATAAGAAGCAACTTGTCTGTCGTGAGTGATAAGAATAACAGTTTTTCCCGAGGCATTTAATTCAGAAAAAATTTTCATAATTTCCTTGCCTGTTTTACTGTCTAATGCACCCGTCGGCTCATCCGCAAGAATAACTTCTGCACCACAGGCAATCGCTCTTGCAATCGCAACACGCTGTTTCTGTCCGCCTGAAATGTGAGCCGGTTTTTTTCTTGACAAATCTATAATACCAACGTTTTTTAATGCGTTTGTCACTCTCTTTTTCACGGCTCAATTCAACACCGTCAAAAAAGTATGTGCCGAATGTTGGGACATCCATACAGCCGATAATGTTCAGAAGCGTTGTTTTACCCGACCCTGATGCACCCATGATAGCGATAAACTCGCCCTTCTTAATGCTTAAATCAATGTCTGACAATGCAGGGGTAACAACAGAGTCACTGCGATACTCCTTTGCAATGTGCTTTAATTCAATAAGTTCCATTTGTATTACCTCCTATCAATTCGCATGGCTGATACTGAAAGATTTTAATTGCCGGGATGGTTGTTGCGATAATCACCAACAGCACACCGATTGCAAGGCAAATCGGCAAAGTGAATTGGATATGTGCTATCAGCAGAATATCACGGAAT
>JALERM010000062.1 GCA_022764165.1 Eubacterium sp.
TGGATCAGATCATTTCCCAGGAAGGGCATTTTGTACTGATGGTCAAAAAGAACCAGCCGCAGTCTTATGAGGAGATCGTGAAATATCTTGAAGAAATGTCAGAAGATCATAAAAGAATGAAGGAAGAAGAAAACTACAGGCCAAGATACCCTGAAATGCAGGAAAAATATGAAGAGATCTGGCAGAAAGAGAGAAACCGTGACAGACAGGAATACCGGGGGTACAGCGTATGCACAGAATGCAGCCTCCTGACAAAAACACAGGAAGAATGGCCGTTTGTAAAAACAGTAGGATTAGCCAGACAGATACGGATACCGGTAGAAAGGGATGCACAGGGAAATGATATCACACCGGATATAAAAACTTTTTTGGAAAAGGGTTCAAGACGGAGGCCAAAACCTGTCCAGGATGAAGAAACAGGAAAAGATATCCAGAAAACAGGAATGATCTCGGACATGGAACTGACGGCGGAAGAAATGGGAAGGATAAAAAGGGAACACTGGGCGGTTGAAAACAGTCTGCACCATGTGCTGGACGACACATTCCGTGAAGACAGGTCACCAGCGAAGAAATCAAAAAATAATCTGGCACTGATCAGGAAGTTTGTCTACAACATCCTGCGGATATCCATACTGTGCGGGGACTGTCCGGAAATCATGACAGAAGCTATGGATGATTTCTGCGATGACCCTTATTTAAGAAAGAAATATGTCTTCAACGGAATTGACAGTTTTTATTGATATAAAATAAGTATACAGGATTTGAAAAAAGTGTAAATAAGATATAGGGGATATTTTGCGTTTTTTTACCGGGCGTGAGCTGCTGGTAAAGAAGATAAACTGTCAAGGCAGCTATCAGGCTGGATTCCGGACGGGCTGACAGCAGGTTCATAATAAATGATGCCGTTTGGGAAGCTTCATGAAACAACCCTGTGAATATTAGTAATATTGATTGATAACATCATACAATGTAGTATAATTGAATTACAAAGAAGTTGAGGAGGTGCTTGATATGGCAACTACATTAGTACAGGTAAGAATTGACGATGAATTGAAAAATCAGGCAACTGCTGTTTATGACGCATTGGGAATTGATTTATCTACAGCAGTGCGGATGTTTTTGAAAAGATCGGTAATGGTAAATGGCGTTCCTTTTAGTATGACTTTACCAAAGGGTGATTATAAGGAGAGAACTGTAATAAAGAAATTCTATGAGAAAAGTGAAAGATGGTTTGCCGGACATTAAGGGTAAACAAATGGAAAAAGGATCGGAAAAAAGTTCCGATCCTCGCTAAATCTTTTCATCGCTTAAAATCCTCCCATCCCGGATGGTAATCAGTCGTTTTGCATAAGAAGCAACTTGCGTGTCGTGAGTGATAAGAATAACAGTTTTTCCCGAGGCATTTAATTCTGAAAAAATTCCCATAATTTCCTTGCCTGTTTTACTGTCTAATGCACCCGTCGGTTCATCCGCAAGAATGACTTCTACACCGCAGGCAATTGCTCTTGCAATCGCAGCACGCTGTTTCTGTCCGCCTGAAATGTGAGTCGGTTTTTTCTTTGACAAATCTGTAATACCAACGGTTTTTAACGCATTAGTCACTTTCTTTTTACGCTCTGATTTCGGTATGGGTTGTTTCAATAAAGGTATTTCAACATTTTCAAACACTGTATAGTCATCAATAGGGCAAAATGCTGAAATACGAAAGCGATTCTTTTGCCACGAATGGAAGAAAGAATTTTCTCTTTTTCGCGGCTCAATTCAACACCGTCAAAAAAGTATGTGCCGAATGTTGGGACATCCATACAGCCGATAATGTTCAGAAGTGTTGTTTTACCTGACCCTGATGCACCCATGATAGCGATAAACTCGCCCTTTTCAATGCTTAAATCAATGTCCGACAATGCAGGGGTAACAACAGAGTCACTGCGATACTCCTTTGCAATGTGTTTTAACTCAATAATTTCCATTTGCATTTCCTCCTATCAATTCGCATGGCTGATACTGAAAGATTTTAATTGCCGGGATGGTTGTTGCGATAATCACCAACAGCACACCGATTGCAAGGCAAATCGGCAAAGTGAATTGGATATGTGCTATCAGCAGAATATCACGGAAT
>JALERM010000155.1 GCA_022764165.1 Eubacterium sp.
CTGACTGAAAGAGAAACAACTGGATTTGCATTTGAAGGAAAGAAAGTGTTCATAGCATGACGTGCACCTCGCAGCAAGTACGCCGAGGCGTACTTGAATTAAAATAATACAAACAGGGAGGAAAAGAGAAATGGCAGCAGAGCAATGGGTGAAAGAACAGGGATATACAATCCTGTCTGACGGAATAGAAAAACTTCCGTTCTGGGAAAATGGTGTGGCCTTCTTTATCATCCAGGGACCAAATCAGGAGCGGATTGAGTTTTGTGAAAGAAAAAGATAGTATCTTGACTAATCTAAGCATTTCTGTTAGGCTTAAATATAACATAAGAAAAGCAATGACGGAAAAGAGTAGTTTGTTGGAATCTGAAGTGAAAAGTTAAGGTGGAACCGCGCGAATGCACCCTTAAGGACTTATCGTAGTCTTTTTGGGTGCTTTTCTTATGTTGCATAATTCGGATATGTCTGTTTGAACAGACATGATAAACTGAAAGGAGATATAAGAAATGAAGGTTTTACACAGAAATGGAGAAATGACAGATGTTAGTTTTGAATGTCCGGAAGGTCGCGCCGCATTCTGGCATACGAGTGCTCATATACTGGCACAGGCTGTAAAAAGGCTGTATCCGGAGACTAAATGTGCCATTGGACCGGCTATTGATCATGGGTTTTATTATGATTTTGAGTTTGGATTTGATTTTGCGGAGGAACACAGGAGGGCTGTGGAAGAGATCATCGGAAATTGGGGCAGGAACTGGGACTGTTTGCGTTAATGGACGAAGGGCCGGGATTCCCTTTCTTTCTGCCCAAAGGCATGGTTCTGAAAAATCTTCTGATCGATTACTGGAGAAAGATTCATGCGAGGGAAGGATATGTGGAAATTTCTACTCCCATGATGCTGAACAGACAGCTTTGGGAGACATCCGGACACTGGGATCACTACAGAGAAAATATGTACACGACAGTAACTGATGATACAGATTTTGCCATTAAACCCATGAACTGTCCGGACAGCTTCACGGACTGATGCGTGTACGCTGCTTTACTCAGGATGAGCAGTGCGGAACCATACAGTTGGATTTTCAACTGCCGATGCGGTTCGGAGCAGAGTATATTGGCCCTGATGGAGAAAAACACAGGCCTATTATGATACACCGTGTGGTATACGGTTCCATTGAACGGTTTATTGGTATATTAATTGAACATTACGCAGGGAAATTTCCGGCCTGGCTGGCACCAGTGCAGGTGAAAGTTCTGCCGGTTTCTGACAAATATCTGAAGTATGCACAGATTATTATGCAGAATTTAATGGAAAATGAAGTCAGGGCCGAACTGGATGACCGAAAAGAAAAACTGGGGTATAAAATCCGTGAAGCCCGACTGGATAAGGTGCCGTATATGGTAATCGTTGGAGAAAAAGAGCAGAAAAACGGCACGGTATCCGTCAGATGCCGGGATCTTCGGACAGATCAGCAGGATATGGGTGAAATGCAGACGGAGGCATTGATACAGCATCTGCTTTTACGATAAAATTTAAGTTTCCCGATACTGTCTGAAAACGCCTCGTACAGTTTCGTACAGGTGTGGTTTCAGTTCATCCAGTGGTACCGGCTGCTGATAAAGAATTGCATTGTAGCTGGTACCGCTGATCAGTTCGATGATGGTATACATCATCAGTTCCGGTGAACGGTAGGAATATTCTGCATGTTTCAGTAAATCCTCATAAATTTCATACACAGATAGCTGATCATCGTTTGGCGTAAAATAGAGAGAATTCTTGAAAAATCCCCAGCTCAGATGCTTGGCAATCAATTTTACCAGATTCAGATTGTTGGCCAGCTGATCAAGAATATGATCAATCATAAACATAACCTGATCCTCGAACTGAGAAATCTCCGGATGAACTGATAACTCATTGTAAGCGAAGCGGAACACCTGATTGGCCTTATGTGCGATCAGATGATTACGGATATCATACTTGTCCTTAAAATAAAGATAAAAAGTACCCTTTGCCACCCCGGCATGATTCACTATATCCGAAATCGATGTTTTATTAAATCCATTATCAATAAAGAGAGAAAAAGCGGACTCCAGAAGAGAGTCCCTTTTTTGTTGTTTATTATGCTCAGCCTTTCCCATAGAACAAACGTTACAATCCTTTCTCTGAAAAATTCATCATGTCTATATTATAAAAAGTACGAAAACCAAAAGTCAAATGAAAATATACTTTTTTTGTTTATTTGAGAACGGACGGAAAAAAGATGACTAAAAGTCAAAATTTTATATTTATTTTATTGACTATTAGTCATTTATGTATATAATAATTAATGACTAAAGGTCATAAAATGAATTGAAAGGGAGGAAGTATCATGGAAAAACTGGGAAGGAAAATAGTGAAATTCCGAATTCCTGTTTTTGTCATCAGTATTTTACTGTTGATTCCGGCTGCCATTGGCTATATCAACACAAAAGTGAATTATGACATTTTGTACTATCTGCCGGATGAGATTGAGACGATGAAAGGGCAGGATATTCTGGTTGACCAGTTTGGAACAGGTGCCTATTCGATGTTTATCTGTAAAGGGATGGAAAACAAAGATGTGGCCGGTTTGAAGAGTCAGATTGAGGAAGTGGAGCACGTTGCCAAGGTGGTATGGTATGACAGTTTTGCCGATATCAGTATTCCGATGGAAATGCTGCCGGAGAAGATCAGAAGCGCATTTAACTCTGATGATTCCACAATGATGTTTATTATATTTGAAACAACAACATCGGCAGATGAAACGATGGATGCCATTGAGGATATCAGAAGTATCGCCGGTAAACAGTGTTTCCTGAGTGGGATGTCAGCGATTGTCACGGATACGAAGAATCTGGCGGAATCAGAAGTAGCTATTTATGTGTTGATTGCAGTCATTCTTTCAAGTATTGTGCTTGCACTGACAATGGAATCTTATCTGATTCCGGTATTATTTCTGCTGAGTATTGGTATGGCTATTATCTATAATATGGGAACAAACATTTTCAAAGGAGAGATTTCCTATATTACAAAGGCCTTAAGTGCCGTACTTCAGCTGGGTGTTACAATGGATTATTCCATCTTCCTGTGGCATAGTTATCAGGAAAAGAGAAAAGTTTACGGGGATGATCATAAGGAAGCCATGGCTCAGGCCATAGCGGCGACCATCAAGTCAGTGGTTGGCAGTTCCATCACCACAATTGCCGGATTCATCGCCCTCTGCTTTATGAGTTTTACTCTTGGCATGGATCTTGGTGTTGTCATGACAAAGGGAGTTATCTTTGGAGTCCTTTGCTGTGTAACGGTTCTTCCGTCGATGATTATGATTTTTGATAAGCCACTGGAAAAGACAAAGCATCGTCAGTTAATTCCTGAATTTTCAAAAGCTACCGATTGGGTAGTAAAGCATCATACATTGTTTGTGATCGTATTTGTCCTTTTATTTATTCCGTTTGTTTATTTTCAAGCAAATACAAAAGTGTACTATAATCTGGATTCCAGCCTGCCGGATGATCTGGAAAGTATTCAGGCTAACACGAAGCTTCAGGAAGAATACGATATGGGTGCTGCCCATATGATTCTTCTGGATAAAAATCTCCCGGAGAAGCAGAAATATCAGCTGATCAGTGACATGGAGGATGTGGATGGTGTGAAAAGAGTCCTTGGCCTGGAAAGTATCATCGGCCCCACATTTCCCATGAGTATGATTCCCGATGATATCAAGGAAATCCTGGAAAGTGATCAGTACGAGCTGATGCTGGTCATGAATGAATATCCGGTGGCATCTGATGAGGTGAATCAGCAGATTGACCAGTTAAATACAGTTTTGAAAAGTTATGATCCCAATGGCATGTTGGTGGGAGAAGCCCCTTGTACAAAAGATCTGATCGAGATTACCGACCATGATTTTGCGGTGGTAAGTGCAGTTTCTATTCTGGCTGTATTTGCTATTATATTTTTCGTATTTAAGTCGATATCCCTGCCGTTTATTCTGGTACTGGTGATTGAGGGAGCTATTTTTATCAATATGGGAATTCCGTATCTGACAGGAACCACTCTTCCTTTCGTGGCTTCGATTGTAATCGGTACCATTCAGCTGGGTGCAACGGTAGATTATGCCATATTGATGACCAGTCGATATGAAAAAGAGCGGGGCTCAGGAAAAAATAAAAAAGAAGCCATACGGATTGCCCATGAGAGCAGCCGAAGACCGGTGATGGTATCTGCTTTCAGCTTTTTTGCCGCTACGTTCGGTGTGGGTATGTATTCGAAAATAGATATGATCAGTTCTTTGTGCCTTCTGATGGCAAGAGGTGCATTGATCAGTATGTGTGCGGTACTGCTGTTTTTACCTGCTATGTTCTGGGTATTTGATGGGGTAATCTGCAGGACCAGCAAAGGTTTTAAGGAGGAATTATCATGAAGAAAAAATATATTCAGGCAACAATGGCAGTGATGACAACAGCGTTGGCAGTATCTTTACCGGTGACAACCGTATCGGCTGCCGTGTCGGAGAAAGAACAGACGGTATATGTCAATGCCGACCAAAATGGAAATAATCAGAAAGTGATTGTCAGTAGCTGGCTGAAAAACCCGAAGAAGGAAAATACACTTACAGATAAAAGTAATCTGAACGATATCACCAATGTAAAAGGTGAGGAAACATTTACCGATGACGGCAAGGGAAATATTACCTGGAATGCACAGGGAAATGATATTTACTACCAGGGTACCACTGATCAGGAATTGCCGGTGGGGGTAAAAATTACCTACTATCTGGACGGCAGGGAAATGAATCCGGATGAACTGGCCGGAAAAAGTGGGAAAGTAAAAATTCGTATTGATTATGAAAATAAAGCAGAGCGAACTGTGGATATCAATGGAAAAGAAGAAACCATACACGTTCCCTTTTTGATGGCAACAGGAATGATTCTTCCCTCAGATACATTTTCCAATGTGGAAGTGACAAATGGTAAAGTGATTTCTGACGGACAAAATGAGATTGTTATGGGAATCGGTTTGCCGGGCCTTGAGGACAGCCTGCAGCTTTCCCAGGTGGATGGACTGGAAGAGGTAAACATTCCTGATTATGTGGAAATTACTGCAGATGTGAAAAACTTTTCCCTGGCTTTGACGGCAACCGTAGCAACCACAGGTACACTGAATGATCTGGGGCTGAGTGATATTGACAGTCTGGATGATTTGAAAGACAGTCTGGATGAACTGACAGATGCCTCCACCGCCCTTGTGGATGGCAGCCGTGAACTGAAAGAGGGAATAGAAACACTGGATACTTCAGCGAATGAGTTTGTGGAAGGCCTCAACAGTGCTGATGAGGGAACCGGAAAACTGAAAAAGGGAATTGATACGATGAACAGTAAAAAAGGAGAACTGCTGGATGGTATCAGTCAGCTGCTTTCTGGAATGGAGGCACTGGGAACCGGAGCAGGAGAATTGCAAAATGGTGTTAAGGCCTATACAGACGGTACGACTCAGCTGAACAGCGGCATTACACAAGTAAATGATGGTGCCGGTCAGCTGCAGCAGGGCATTTCCGTATTAAATGACAAAAAATCAGAATTGATGGCCGGAGTTGAGAAACTGGCAGCCGGCGGAAACACACTGGAACATGGGGCAGATGGTCTGCAGAGTGGTTTGGCTGCTTATATGGAAGGGGCAGATCGCCTGAATGCCGGAATACAGCAAATGCATAAAAAACTGGAAGAAAAACTGGGAAATGCAGCACAGCTTCCGGATGCTGTAGAAGCACTACAGTCCGGATGTGAAGGACTGCAGCAGGGAGCAGCACAGATCCAGGCTGGCGCTGATCAGGCAGCAGATGCGGCGCAGGGACTGGGAGATACGATGAATCAACTGAAAAATGCAGCAGATTCTGCCGGAAACTTGGCGGCACAGGCATCTGATGAGACGAAAGATATTCAGACGGAACTGGAAAACTTGAATGAAAAAGCTTCTGCACAGGCTCAAAATGCAGTTCAGGAAGAAAACAGAAAAGTGAATCAGTCAGCAAATGAGCAGGCAAATGCACAGCTGGCACAGATGAAACAATCGGTTGCACAAGCACTGGCATCTACGAATCTGAGCGAAGAAGAAAAACAGGCAATTCTTGCCGGCCTGGGTTCCATTCGGGTGGATGTGGGAGTACAGACAACTGCAGCCGTATCCCTGGATTCGGAAGCATTGGAAAATGGAAAAACGGCACTTGAAGGAATACAGGCTAATCTTCAACAGATTTCGGGAAGTCTGGCTGACCAGACAACACTGACACAGGCAGGCGAAAATATGGAACAGCTGAAACAGGGATCTTTAAGTGTCAGTGAAGGAGCTGAAACCTTAGGAGAAAATACACAGATACTTTCTCAGACAGTAGAGCCACTGAAAAATTTCTCCGAAATGGCAGAAGAATTGACCGGTGGAATCGGTGAACTGGAACAGGGAAGTGAAAATCTCTGCAGTAAAAATGAAGAACTCAGCCAGGGAGCTGCAGCAGTAACTGCCGGCACAAAAAATCTAAATACAGGAATCAGCAGTCTGGCTTCCGGTGCATCTGCTCTGGGAGATGGAGTGACACAATTAAAGGCAGGAGTTGATACTCTGGTAACCGGAACTCAGAAGTTGAAAATAGGTTCCGATACTTTAATTGCCAATAACTCCACACTCAGCGATGGAACAGCAAAACTTACGGCAGGAAGCAGTGCTCTGATTATCGGAGGAAAAGCACTCCAGTCCGGAGGATTGACACTCAGCGATGGCATCCTGCAGCTGGCAGACGGTGCAGCACAACTGAAAGAAGGAACCTCCCGGCTGGCCGCAGGCGGAAAAGAACTGAAAGACGGAACAACAAAACTCCGCGACGGATCCGAAGAACTTGCCGATGGAATGCAGGAATTTGACGAAGAAGGAATCCAGAAACTTACCGAAGCCCTGGGAGACAATCTTCAGAATGTACTGGACAGACTAAACGCAGCAGCAGACGCCGACAAAGAATACACCGCATTCGACGGATGGGACAAAGACACAGACGGAAGAGTAAAATTCATAATAGAGACAGCAGCAGTTGAAGCCAGGTAAGCAAAAGAGTATAATAAAGTATGCTTTTTTGTAATTCGTTTGAGAACGGACGGAAACTTCTTATCATTTTTTCAGAAGCAGGCCGTTCCTCCTCAGCTAGCCGCTAACTGCGACTAATTGACGCTCAGGAGAGCCTTCGCGCCAAAGTCTCCGTAAGCGTCGGACGCCTTAGTGTGTGTAGCAACCTGCCAGTGGCTGGTTGCGGAGCTCTTCGGACTCACTTTTCCCAATGCTTCTGAAAAAATGATAAGAAGTTTCCTGTTGCATCCCAAGCGAAACAAAATGTGCACGGAAGGTATGCGTGTTGTACTTTTTTATAATACATATCCGTTGTCAAAACAGTAATGATAATGGAAAAAGTTCAACATACATCTCTCCCGGGCGCACTTTGTTATGTTTGGAATAGAACATCAGAGATTCTCCGTCCCTTTCTATCGAATAACAAAAAAACATACTTTTGATGAATGAGGAGGTATTCTATGGAATTTACTGGTTGGCAACTGATCTGGCTGTTCTTTTGTTATTCTTTTCTGGGCTGGGTTCTGGAGACTGTATCTTCTGCCATTCGGCAGAAACGTTTTGTAAACCGGGGATTGATTAATGGTCCTTTCTGTGTGCTTTACGGAACTGCCGCTGTGATCATGACGGTGGTACTGGGAGAATTGCATGGTTTCTGGCTGTTTGTGGGCTGTCTGATACTCAGTACCTTGCTGGAATGGACGGCAGGTCATTTGATTGAAAAGATGTATCATGAGACCTGGTGGGATTATTCCGGTGTCCGCTGGAATCTGGACGGTTATATCTGTCTGTCCATGTCTCTTTTGTGGGGTGTTTTGGGATTTGCGGCACTGAACTGGGGCAACACACTTTTGCTGGCATTGTTTCAGATGCTTCCGGCACTGGCAGGCAAAGTACTGAATATCATTCTGCTTTTGATTTTGGGAGTGGATGTGCTGGCTACCCTGATGATTCTTTCCGGAAGAAGCAGAAGAATCCAGCAGTGGGAGGCAGCAGATGCATGGCTGACCGGAATCAGTTCCGGGCTGCAGAAAAAGATATACACGGGAGTGGACCGGCGTCTGCAGCGGGCTTATCCGAAAAAACAGAGATTAGCTGCGGAAGAAAAGGATAAAACGGTATTTGCATCAGGATGTGATTTTTACAAAATCGCATGCCTGTTTTTGATCGGTGCATTTCTGGGCGATATAACGGAAACCATATTCTGCAGAATTACGGCAGGTGTCTGGATGAGCCGCAGCAGTGTAGTGTGGGGACCGTTCAGTATTGTCTGGGGACTGGCCATTGCCGCTGCTACACTCCTTCTTTACAAATACAAAGACAGCAGTGACGGATTCATTTTCCTGGTGGGAACTCTGCTGGGCGGTGCTTATGAATATGTCTGCAGTGTATTTACGGAAATTGTTTTCGGAACTGTTTTCTGGGATTACAGCCAGATTCCCTTTAACCTTGGGGGAAGAATCAATCTTCTATACTGCTTTTTCTGGGGTATTGCCGCAGTCGTGTGGATCAAGAAGCTGTATCCTGTGTTTTCAGGATTGATTGAGAAAATACCAGTCAAAACTGGAAAAATAATGACCTGGATTCTGATTGCTTTTATGAGCTGCAACATCATTGTCTCCTGTATGGCTCTGGTTCGTTATAACCAGAGAAGCAATGGTATTCCGGCTGATTCCGGCTGGCAGAAGGTGATGGATGAAAGATTTGATGATGCTCGCATGGAACATATTTATCCCAATGCACTGAAAGTAAATGAGTAGATCTCTTTCATATTTCGCACTATAAAACTCGAATCTTATCAAAGAATGCATGCGAAAGAGGAAAATCATACATAAATGAAAATAAAAAGAATGTGCTGTCAATAAAAAAAGAAAATTAAAATAAAAAAGCTGGTATTGTCTGAAAACATAAAAAGAAGCCGTACGAAAAAGAACAATTTGTGTAAAGATATCTTGATTTGGAGAATGATTGACTTTATAATACAAGTATCATTTGGAACACAGAATTGAACAAGGGCCCGCTGATTCCAAACGAGGAAAGTAATGTGAGGTAAGATGGAGGAGTCAAGATGGAAAAATTAAATATTGCTATCGCAGATGATAATGAGAGAATGGTAAATCTGTTGGGAACATTAATCAGGGATGACAGCGAATTGGAATTAGTGGGACAGGCGGACAACGGCAAGGATATCTACGATATTATCAAGGAAAAAGAACCCGATGTTGTACTGTTGGACATTATCATGCCGAAGGTTGACGGATTGACTGTTATGGAAAGAGTAAATCAGGACAGCAGTATGAAAAAACATCCCGCATTTATCGTGATTTCTGCTGTGGGGCAGGAACAGATCACAGAGGATGCATTTAATCTTGGAGCATGCTATTATATCATGAAACCATTTGATAATGAACTGATACTGAACCGGATTAAGCATTTCAGAGATAACAGAACCCGAAGACCAGGAGCAATCCGGAAGCCGGAAGTGCAGGACTTTTCCGTTGAACTGAAAAACAGAAACTTGGAGATGGATGTCACCAGCATTATTCATGAAATTGGTGTTCCGGCTCATATCAAAGGATATCAGTATCTGAGAGATGCCATCATTATGTCTGTGGAAGATATGGAAATGTTGAATTCCATTACAAAAATTTTATACCCGACAATCGCAAAGAAGCATCAGACGACCCCGAGCAGGGTAGAAAGGGCAATCCGCCATGCTATCGAGGTGGCCTGGAGCAGGGGAAAAATGGATACAATTGATGAACTTTTTGGATATACCGTCAGCACGGGAAAAGGAAAACCGACGAATTCCGAATTTGTTGCCCTGATTGCAGATAAAATTCGCCTGGAATATAAAAATGCATAAAGAAATGCATATAACTCTTTTCTTTTTGGATAAAATGCAGTATAATATCTATTAGAAATTTTTCAGAAATAATTCAGGAGGTTCTATACGCATGAAAAAGGTGTTATATGTTGCATCTGAATCAGTACCATTTATCAAAACCGGCGGTCTGGCAGATGTTGTGGGTTCATTGCCCAAGTGTTTTCCGAAGGAACATTTTGATGTTCGGGTTATTATACCGAAATATGCATGTATGAAGCAGCAGTTCAAAGACAGTCTGCGTTATGTTACTAATTTTTATATGTCCATGAACTGGAGACAGCAGTATGTGGGTATTTTTGAGACAGAGTACGATGGAATCAAGTTCTATTTTATTGACAACGAAGAACATTTTGGCGGAGACAAACCATATTATGGAATGCCGAATGATCTGGAGAAATTTGCATTTTTCTCAAAAGCAGCACTTTCCATCCTTCCGGTAATTAATTTCAGACCTGATATTATTCACTGTCATGACTGGCAGACTGGTCTGGTTCCGGTATATCTGAAAGAACGTTTCCAGGCAAGTGATTTTTACCGTGGAATTAAAACTGTTATGACCATACATAATCTGAAGTTTCAGGGTGTGTATGATATCAAGACAATCAAGAGTATTACTGGTTTGTCTGATTATTTCTTTACTCCGGATAAACTGGAGATGAACAAAGATGCCAACTACCTGAAAGGTGGTCTGGTTTATGCAGATGCGATCACAACGGTAAGTAATACTTATGCAGAAGAAATCAAGACCCCATTCTATGGTGAGAATCTGGATGGCCTTATGTGTGCAAGATCTAACAGTCTTCGCGGTATAGTGAATGGTATTGACTATGATGAGTATAATCCGGAGACGGATTCGATGATCGCGCAGAACTACTCAGCCAGAACTTTCCGCAAAGAAAAAGTAAAGAACAAACTTGCACTGCAGTCAGAATTGGGTCTTGATGTGGATCCAAAAGTGATGATGATTGGTATCGTTTCCCGTCTGACAGATCAGAAAGGATTCGATCTGATCTCCTATATGATGGATGAGATGTGTCAGGACAGCATTCAGCTTGTCGTTCTGGGTACCGGTGATGAGAAGTATGAGAATATGTTCCGTCATTTTGCATGGAAATACGATAAAAAAGTTTCTGCAAATATTTATTATTCAGAAGCTTTGTCTCATAAAATCTATGCAGCTTCTGATGCATTCCTGATGCCTTCTCTGTTCGAGCCGTGTGGACTGAGTCAGCTGATGAGCCTTCGTTACGGAACAGTTCCGATCGTGCGTGAGACCGGTGGACTGAAAGATACTGTTCAGCCGTACAATGAATTTGAAGGAACCGGAACAGGTTTCAGCTTTACTAATTACAATGCACATGAGATGCTTGGAACTATTCGTTATGCAGAACGTATTTTCTATGATCGTAAACGTGAATGGAATAAGATTGTAGACCGCGGAATGGCTAAGGATTATTCCTGGGGCAATTCAGCAAAACAATACGAAGAAATGTATAACTGGCTTGCAGGATTTTAGGATTGCAATATGATCGTGTTATGTGAAGTATGACGCGAACATCACAGTAAGTACGCCCCGGCGTACTTGACTTAAAAAAGATTGCCGGAGAGCAGTGTATGCGATAAAAA
Organism: Eubacterium sp.; assembly: GCA_022764165.1. Taxonomy (GTDB): domain Bacteria; phylum Bacillota; class Clostridia; order Lachnospirales; family Lachnospiraceae; genus Oliverpabstia. The sequence continues at coordinate 11,640 of JALERM010000155.1, forward strand.
GCGTACACTGCCGAAGTGCCGGCAGATATTCAGCCTTTCTGCTCCGGTATTCGCCGGAAAATTCCCTGATGATAAGTAAAATAATGTTGACAAGCAGACAAAAGTGTAATACTATGTTATTAGAAACGAACATAAGTTCGTTATAAAGGAGAATATTATGGTTAAAGAAGATAAATTAAAAGCGTTGGATGCAGCTTTGGGACAGATTGAAAAACAGTTTGGAAAAGGTTCTGTGATGAAACTGGGAGATTCCGGAAAGGACATGAATGTGCAGACAGTTCCCACCGGTTCCCTCAGTCTGGATCTTGCACTGGGTCTGGGAGGAGTTCCAAGGGGAAGGATTATTGAAATTTATGGTCCTGAGTCCAGTGGTAAAACAACAGTTGCCCTGCATATGGTGGCAGAAGTACAGAAGAGGGGCGGTATTGCAGGCTTTATTGATGCGGAGCATGCGCTGGATCCCGTGTATGCGAAGAATATTGGAGTGGATATTGACGAACTTTATATTTCGCAGCCGGATAACGGTGAGCAGGCACTGGAGATTACCGAGACGATGGTACGTTCCGGTGCGGTTGATATCATTATCGTAGACTCTGTAGCGGCACTGGTACCGAAGGCAGAGATTGAAGGAGAGATGGGAGATTCCCATATGGGACTTCAGGCAAGATTGATGTCCCAGGCTCTGAGAAAACTGACAGGTGTGGTAAGCAAGTCCAACTGTATTGTCATATTTATCAATCAGCTTCGTGAAAAACTGGGCGTTATGTTTGGCAATCCCGAGACAACGACGGGAGGCCGTGCCCTGAAGTTCTATGCATCTGTACGAATGGATGTAAGAAGGGTGGAAGCTTTGAAACAGGGCGGTGAGGTCATTGGTAACCGCACGAAAATCAAAGTCGTGAAGAATAAGGTGGCACCTCCATTTAAAGAGGCAGAGTTTGACATTATGTTCGGGAAGGGTATCTCAAAAGAGAGTGATATTCTGGATCTGGCAGTAAAAGTGGGAATCGTTCAGAAAAGCGGTGCCTGGTTTGCCTATAATAACGGAAAAATCGGTCAGGGACGTGAGAATGCCAAGATTTATCTGAAAGAGAACCCGGAAGTGGCAGAAGAAATCGAGCAGAAAGTAAGAGCACATTTTGGATTGGAAGCTTCCGAACAGAGTGTGGAACCGGAAACTCCTATTCTGCCTCCTGAAAGCGATCCGGAAGTATGATGATTACGGAGATACTTCCTGTGACGAAACAAAAGTATCGAGTGGTGACAGATGAACAGCTTGCCTTTATTTTGTATAAGGGTGAGCTGTCACATTATCATCTGCAGGCAGGGAGAGAACTGACGGAGCAGGAATTTCGTACGATTCAGGAAGAGGTGCTGATAAAAAGGGCGAAGCTTCGTGCCATGCATCTGCTTACAGCCAGAGATTACACGGAGCTTCAGCTGAGGAATAAACTGGAACAGGGGGAATACACACAGGAAGCAGTAGAGACTGCCATAGAATATGTGCGTTCCTGGCATTATCTGGATGACCAGCGTTATATGGAACAGTATCTGAGCGGGTTCTCCGGGAATAAAAGCAGAAGACAGCGAGAACAGGAACTGCAGCAGAAAGGAATCTCCAAAGAGATGATAGCCGCTTTTCGCCAAAAACAGGAAGACATCGGAGAAACTCAGGATGAGACGGAAATGATCCTGGAGCTTTTGAGAAAAAGGTGCAGGGATCCCCGGAGTGCGGATGAAAAAGAAAAAAGAAGACATTATGCATATTTGATGAGAAAAGGCTTTGATTCCGGTGATATACGCAGAGCATGGGAACAATTCTTTACCACAGCTTATCATATTTCATAAAAAGAAGATGGAATCCGTTGACAAATTCGTCAAATCATTATAAAATTATAACGTTGTAATCGTACAATGAAAATTGAATAAGGAGGTGCTCCTATGGCAAATGCAATAGTAATGTATGTTATCATTGCACTTGTTGCTGTAGTCATCACGCTGCTGATTGCGGTTCCTGTGACTTGCAAAATTGCGGTGGCCAACAAAGTGAAGCAGGATGCTGAAAAAGTTGGTACGGCAGAGGAAAAAGCAAGAAACATCATAGATGAAGCCTTGAAAACGGCTGAAACTAAGAAACGCGAAGCTCTTCTGGAAGCGAAGGAAGAATCTCTGAAGACGAAAAATGAATTGGAGAAGGAAACCAGAGAGAGAAGGAATGAACTGCAGAAGTACGAGAAACGTGTGTTGGCGAAAGAGGAATCCGTAGATCGGAAAGCAGACGCGATCGAGAAGAAAGAAGCAGAGTATACAGCAAAAGAAGCAGAATTAAAGAAGAAAGAAAAAAGGGTTGGCGAATTACATGACCAGGGAGTACAGGAACTTGAGAGAATCTCAGGTCTGACCTCCGAACAGGCAAAGGAATGTCTTTTAAAATCTGTTGAAGATGAAGTGAAAATCGATACCGCAAAACTCTACAAAGAGCTGGAAGCAAGAGCAAGAGAAGATGCCGCCAAGAAAGCGAAAGAGTATGTTGTGACTGCAATTCAGAAGTGTGCGGTAGATCATGTGTCTGAGACAACTATTTCCGTAGTTCAGCTGCCCAGCGATGAGATGAAAGGAAGAATCATCGGACGTGAAGGCCGTAACATCCGTACACTTGAGACCTTGACGGGTGTGGATCTGATTATTGATGATACTCCGGAAGCAGTCGTTCTTTCCGGATTTGACCCGATTCGTCGTGAAGTGGCAAGAATTGCACTTGAAAAACTGATCGTGGACGGAAGAATTCATCCGGCTCGTATCGAGGAGATGGTAGAAAAGGCACAGCGTGAAGTAGAAACCATGATTCGTGAAGAAGGAGAGAATGCTGCTCTGGAAGTAGGTGTTCATGGCATCCATCCGGAACTGATCCGGCTTCTCGGAAGAATGAAGTTCCGTTCCAGCTATGGACAGAATGCATTGAAACATTCCATCGAAGTGGCACAGTTGTCAGGTCTTCTGGCTGCTGAAGTGGGAACGGACGTACGCATGGCAAAGCGTGCCGGATTGTTACATGATATTGGAAAGTCTATTGACCATGAGGTGGAAGGCTCCCATATTCAGATCGGCGTAGATCTCTGCAGAAAGTACAAGGAATCTCCGCTGGTTATCAATGCCGTTGAGGCACATCATGGAGATGTAGAACCGCAGTCTCTGATCGCATGTCTGGTGCAGGCAGCGGATGCTATTTCGGCTGCAAGACCGGGTGCAAGAAGAGAAACACTGGAAACATACACCAACAGATTGAAACAGTTAGAAGATATTACCAACTCCTTCAAAGGAGTAGACAAATCCTATGCTATTCAGGCAGGACGTGAGGTTCGTATCATGGTATTACCGGATCATGTGAATGATTCAGACATGGTATTACTTGCAAGAGATATTTCGAAACAGATTGAAGCTGAACTGGAATATCCTGGACAGATAAAAGTCAATGTAATCAGAGAAAGCAGGGTTATTGATTACGCAAAGTAGATCTGCTTCCTCTAAACTCAACAATAAGGCGGGGGCGAAGGTCCCCGCTGTTTCTTTATATTACAGGAAAGTCCTCTGATTTTCCTGTAATATAAAAAGCCCTCAGACAGGATTCTTTTTAGATGATAGGAAGTATATGAGATATAAAGTTAAGGTTCGAAGCTACCGACTGACAAGTCATAAAATACAGCAAAACAAACGTGTGCGAATAGCATTTTTATCTGATGCCCATAATCGGGTATGGGATGAAGAAGGGAGATGTATCCTGAATTTATTGGAAAAAAATCAACCGGATCTGGTTCTGATTGGCGGAGACATGATTGTAGGACAGAAGGACACTGATGTACGCAGAACAGCGGATTTTATCAGACAATTATCGGAGCGGTACCCGGTGTATTATGCGGACGGCAATCATGAGCAGAGAATCAGGATGCAGCCGCAGGAGTTTGGTTCCATGTATGAAGAGTATAACAAGCTGTTGGATAAGACGGATGTTGTCCGTATCCGCAACCAGAAAATACGATTAGAGATAAAAGATGTTTCTCTGACAATCTATGGTCTTGATCCCGAGCGCAGGTTTTATAACAGAGGAAGAGAAGAGACGGGAATGTACCAGGAACTGGAGAACATCTTTGGAAAGCCGGAGAACGACAGTTTCACAGTTCTTCTTTCTCATACACCGAGGTATTTTAATGAATACAGGCAATGGTCACCGGATCTGACATTGTCCGGTCATTATCACGGAGGTGTTATGCTGCTGAATCAAAAGGTAGGGGTGATTGCTCCGGATTACCGCCTGTTTTCGCCCTATTGCTGCGGGCTTCATGGTGATGAGAAATCCAGAATGATTGTAAGTGCCGGACTGGGAGAGCATACCATACCGCTTCGGATTCACAATCCGAGAGAATTGACCATTATTGATATAGAAGGAGTGTGAAGTTATGGGAATACCCGTAAAACTTCAGGTGTTTGAAGGCCCCCTGGATCTGCTGTTACATCTGATTGAAAAAAACAAGATTGATATTTACGATATTCCAATTGTTGAAATCACGGATCAGTACATGGATTATATTCAGCAGATGCAGAGGGAAGATCTGAATATTATGAGCGAATTCATGGTAATGGCAGCCACTCTTATAGATATCAAGTGCAGGATGCTGCTCCCCAAAGAGGTTAATGAAGAAGGGGAAGAGGCGGATCCCAGAGAAGAACTTGTACAGAAACTTTTGGAATATAAGATGTATAAGTATATGTCTTATGAGCTTCGTGATCGAATGGCTGACGCATCCAGGTGTGTTTATAAAGAAAGTACAATGCCTAAAGAGGTATTGGAATATCGGCCGCCTGTGAGTGTGGAAGACCTCCTGGGAGATCTGACACTTGCAAAACTGCAGGAAATCTATCGGTCAATCATAAAAAAACAGGAAGATAAACTGGATCCCATACGGAGCAAATTTGGAAAAATTGAGAAGGAAGAGATCAGTCTGGAAGATAAGATGACGGATATGAAGCGATATGCCAGGACTCATCGGGAATTTTCTTTTCGTGGTATACTGGAAAAGCAGGCCAGTAAGATTCAGGTGATTGTGACATTTCTTTCTATTCTTGAATTGATGAAAATCGGCTATATTCAGATCTGTCAGGAAAAGTTATTTGATGATATTAAGATTACTTCACTGAAATACGGACAGCCGGAAGAGGAAGAAGTGGAGGAAGAACAACAGACAGGTGAGGAACAGGCAGATGAAACAGATTGAGGCAGCCATTGAGGCTATTTTATTTTCAGCCGGAGAATCGGTGGAAGTTGGCCGGATTGCCAAAGCCATTGGACATGATGCGGCGACAACAGAGAAGATTATCCGGAATATGATGTTGAAATATCAGGCAGAAGATAGGGGAATCAAGATTATAGAGCTGGAAAATGCATTTCAGATGTGTACCAAACAGGAGTATTATGAATATCTGGTGGAAATTGCCCTTCAGCCGAAAAAAGCGGTACTGACAGATGTCATGCTGGAAACATTGTCTATTATCGCATACAAACAGCCTGTAACAAAACAGGAAATAGAGAAGATCCGCGGCGTCAAATGCGACCATGCGATCAATAAACTGGTGGAATATAATCTGGTTCAGGAGTTGGGAAGACTGGATGCGCCGGGACGCCCTCTTCTTTTTGGAACAACAGAAGAATTTCTTAGAAATTTCGGCGTGCAGTCTACGGAAGATCTCCCGGTCATCAATCCGGTAAAATTGGAAGATTTTAAGGCAGAGGCAGAAGAAGAAGTCCAGATGAAACTGGACATTTAGGGTGCTCATCATCCCACAGGCATAAAAATCATAGATCTTTCATATAGTTGTTATACAGTATTGTTCACTTGCAGTTTTTCAGCATTTTGCTGGTTACGAAGTAAATAGTACGTTATACAATCATATGGAGGATACAGGTATGAGAAAATTTTGGCTGATTCCGCTGCTTTTTTTTCTGCTTGCGGGGCTGCCCCTGCGATGCCGGGCTCAGGAAATTCATGATACGGAATTGTATGCACGCGCGGCATGTCTGATGGATGCAGACACCGGGCGTGTTTTGTATTCCAAGGAAGGGGAACAGCAGATGCCTATGGCCAGCACAACGAAGATCATGACATGCATACTGGCACTGGAGCTGGGACATCCGGATGAGGTGGTCACCGTATCTGCCAATGCGGCTTCACAGCCGAAGGTACACATGGGGGCACAGGCGGGAGAACAGTTCCTTCTGCAGGATTTGTTATATGCCTTGATGTTGAATTCAGATAATGATGCTGCTGTGATGATTGCAGAACACCTTGCCGGAGGTACGGAAACATTTGCAGAAAAAATGAATTTGAAAGCTCGTGAAATCGGATGTACCAATACATATTTTATTACGCCTAACGGGCTGGATGCGGAGGATTCCTATGGCGTACATAGTACAACAGCAGAGGATCTGGCATTGATTATGAAGTATTGTATCATGGAATCTTCGCAGAAAGATATGTTTTTGGAAATAACACGCATGCCTTCCTATACGTTCTGGAATCAGGCTCATACCAGGGTGTATAATTGTACCAATCATAACTCCTTTCTGGATATGATGGATGGGGCCCTGACCGGAAAAACAGGGTTTACTGCAGATGCAGGATACTGTTATGTGGGGGCTCTCCAGTGGGAAGGGAAAACGCTGATTGTTTCTCTTTTAGCCTGTGGATGGCCCAATAATAAAGGATATAAATGGTCTGATACAAAAAAACTGATGACTTATGGATTGAAAAATTACGAGTATCGTGATGTATTTGATAAGAAAGAACTGCCTGAGATTCCGGTGACAGATGGTATTCATGAAGACCTTGGAATCGATGAAATTGCTGTGACTCCTGTGGTTTATGGTGCCAGTGCCCAGGAACAGTCCCTGTGGCTGCTGTTGCGGTCTGATGAGACAGTCACTGTGGATTATCAGATTCCTGATCATCTGGAAGCACCGGTAACAGAAGGACAGCAGGTGGGATGTGTGGTATATCGGCTGCAGAATGAAGTGCTCAAAGAATATCCGGTATATGCTTCGCGGTCAATAGGAGAAAGAAACTTTGCCTGGTGTCTGCGGAAAGTAGAAGAAAAATACAGGCAGTGAAAGGAAGAAAAAATGCACGAAATGATAAATGAACTGGAATGCTGTCCGGTGATTGCGGCAGTGAAAGATGAGGGCGGTTTGAAAGCGTGTCTGAAATCGGACAGCAGTGTGGTTTTTGTACTGTATGGAGATATTTGTAATATCAGTCAGATTGTAGATATCATAAAGAAGAGTGGGAAGTATGCTGTTGTTCATATGGATTTAATTCAGGGACTTGGGAACAAAGAAATCTCTGTTGATTTTATAAAAAATCAGACACGGGCAGACGGCATTATTTCCACCAGACCGCCAATGATGCGCAGAGCAAAGGAACTGGGGTTGTTTACGGTTATGAGGTTCTTCGTGATTGATTCTATGGCTTATGAGAATATCCAGAAGCAGACAGCTGCGGTGTGTCCGGATGTTATTGAAATATTACCTGGTCTGATGCCGAAAGTGATTCGCAGAATCTGTCAGACAGTTCGCCGTCCAGTGATCGCAGGCGGGCTGATAAGTGAAAAAGAAGATATTATGGCTGCTTTAAAAGCCGGTGCGGCGGCAATTTCCACTACCAATCAGCAGGTATGGTTTATGTAATAATTGGAATTATTACCGAATGTTCTTGTATTTTTTACAGTTTCCGTTTATACTGAAAAAAAGATTTTCTGTCTGAAATGGCGGAGAAGGGAGGATACAGAATGTTTTGTGAGAAATGCGGAAACAAACTGGATAGAGGTGATCGGTTTTGTCCGGTCTGCGGCAATCCGGTAGATGAAGCAGGAGATTCTCTGAGTAATAATGATGTTACGGCTGGTATGGGCTATGGATTCAGGCAGCCGGCGACTGAAAAACGTACCACTGAATATGAAACCGGAAGAAGAAAAAAAGAATCCGGGAAGAAAAATCTGGATGCTGAATGGGAAAAAGAAGAAAGAAGAGAGAAGATTACATTTCTGATTCTTGGCGTGATCATTGTTTGTTTAGTGATAGCAATTGTAGCGGGAATTATTTTTCTGGTCAAGTCCGGTAATGAAGAAAATGATGGCGACAGAGTTCCTCAGCTGAATGAGCAGTTAAAAGAAGAGCTGGATGAAAAGCAGAAACGTCAGGAAGTTGTTGAGGAAGGTGTGCAGGAATCTGAAAATGCCGATGGCGGAGAGATGCTGCCTGATCAGGCATCAGATGTTGAAACAGAGGAAGCACAGGAAACGGTGAAGGAGGTGACACCTGTTCCAACACAGGAGTTAACTCCTACTCAGGAAACTCCTGCTCAGGAAACCCCTGCTCAGGAAACGCCTGTAAATATAGCTGATGAGTATATCATTCCCGACAGCAGTACACGATATCTGTCCAATGCGGATTTGAACCCTCTGACAGAGTGGGAGATTCGTGTGGCAAGAAATGAGATTTATGCCCGTCATGGACGGATGTTTAAGTCACAGGAACTTGCGGATTATTTTAAATCAAAAAGCTGGTATGTGCCGTCGATTCCACCGGAACAGTTTGATAATTCTTACCTGAATACCTTTGAGATAGAGAATCTTAAGTTTATAACCAATTACGAAAAAGCACATAATCTGAATCAATAATGACTGTAAAGGGGCAGGATGTGACTCGTGCGAATCACATTCGGCCCCTTGACTCGTCTCTTGTCGGGGAGTAAAAAATATGGTAATCTATATCAGATAATAATTTTTTAAACGTGAAGAAGGAGGAAATATATGAAAAATCTTTTGGTTGCCCAATCCGGCGGACCCACCGCCGCAATTAATGCTACCGTGGCAGGTGTGATAACAGAAGCTCTGACATCCGGACAGGTTGATGGAATCTGGGGTGCGGTAAACGGAATCAAGGGTGTATTAGAAGAGCGTTTTGTGGATCTTCGGGAAAAAATCCAGGGAACCGGTGACCTGGATCTGTTGTGTCAGACACCGGCAGCAGCATTGGGATCCTGTAGATTTAAACTGAAAGATCCTGCAGTGGATGACAGTCAGTTTTCCAGAATAGTGGAGATTTTCCGCAAACATGATATCAAATACTTTATTTACGCCGGCGGCAATGATTCTATGGATACGGTGGACAAGCTGTCTGCTTACTGCAGAGAAAAAGGAATGGACGACATCCATGTGATCGGGGCTCCTAAAACGATCGATAATGACCTGGTAGGTACCGATCACTGTCCGGGATTCGGTTCTGCTGCCAAATATATTGGAGTTACGTTTGCAGAACTGGAACGCGACTGTCATGTATATGACACCAAAGCCGTGACCATCGTGGAGGTAATGGGAAGAAATGCAGGATGGCTGACAGCAGCTTCTGCACTTGCCAGAAATAATGGGGGAAAAGGTCCCAATCTTATTTATCTTTGTGAACCGGCATTTTCTATCGAAGGTTTTCTGGAGGATGTAAAGCGTGAACTGGAGACTAACGACAGTGTGCTTGTAGCAATCAGTGAAGGAATCAAAGATAAAAATGGTGTTTACATCTCGGAAAGCGTACAGAGCGGTGCTGTTGATACCTTTGGTCACAGTTATATTGCCGGAAGTGCCTGTGTATTGGAGGAAGCGGTCCGCAGCCGGATCGGATGTAAAGTTCGTTCCATTGAGCTGAATCTGATGCAGCGATGTGCTGCCCATGTGGCAAGCCGGACAGATATTCAGGAGTCCAGGATGCTGGGAATGACAGCCTGTCATCTGGCACTGGAAAGAAAAACCGGTCTGATGGCTGCTGTAGAAAGAATCAGTGACGAACCTTATCAGGTGCGTTTTACCGGAATCCCGGTATGCAGCGTGGCTAATCAGGAAAAGAAAGTTCCAGAGGACTATATCAATGCAGCAGGCAATGATGTGACAGAAAAAATGATGTCTTACTTAAGACCACTGATCCAGGGGGAAGCACCTGTGATTTATAAAAATGGTATTCCTGCACACCTGATTCTGTATTAAAGATATTTATTTGACAAAAGATATTGAAAAATTTGCTGGAAAATAGTAGAATTATAATTGGCTGAAATTTGTTTTCACATATATTTTTAATAGAAAATGGAGGGCTGAAGTATGAGCAATACAGCACAAAGCGCAGCAGGTACAAGAATCGCTTCTTTACTTGATGCTAACAGTTTTGTTGAAATCGGTGGACAGATTACTGCAAGAAATACAGATTTCAACTTATCTGCAAAAGAAACACCTGCTGATGGTGTAATCACCGGATACGGTGTGATTGACGGCAACCTGGTTTATGTGTACAGTCAGGATGCATCCGTTATGAACGGAACCATCGGTGAGATGCATGCAAAAAAGATTGCAAGACTGTATGATTTTGCAATGAAAACAGGAGCACCGGTGATCGGTCTGGTAGACTGTGCGGGACTTCGTCTGCAGGAAGCAACTGATGCACTGAATGGATTTGGTGAAATCTATATGCAGCAGACAAAAGCAAGCGGTGTGATTCCACAGATTACCGGTATCTTTGGAACATGCGGCGGCGGAATGGCACTGATTCCGGCACTGACAGATTTTACTCTGATGGAAGACAAGAAAGGAAAATTATTTGTAAATTCTCCTAACGCACTGGCAGGAAATGAAATTTCCAAATGTGATACTTCTACAGCTGAATATCAGGGTAAAGAAGCAGGACTGGTTGATTACAGAGGAACAGAAGAAGATGTGCTGGCTCAGATCCGTACACTGGTTACTCTTCTTCCGGCTAACAACGAAGACGATATGTCTTATGAGGAATGTACAGATGACCTGAACAGAGTCTGCAAAGATCTGGCAAACTGTGCAGGTGATACCTCCATTGCACTGTCTCAGATCAGTGATAATCATGTATTTTTCGAAGTGAAAGCAGATTATGCAAAAGATATGGTATGCGGATTCATTAAACTGAACGGCACTACAGTAGGTGCAGTTGCCAACAGAAGCGAGATCTATGATGCAGAAGGTAAGCTTGCAGAAAGCATGGATACAGTTCTGTCCGCAAGAGGTGCTAACAAAGCTGCTGATTTTGTTCAGTTCTGTGACGCATTTAACATTCCGGTACTGACTTTGACAAATGTTACCGGATTTAAGGCAACCAAATGCTCTGAAGCAAATATGGCAAAAGCAGTGGCAAAACTCACTTATGCATTTGCAAATGCAACCGTTCCGAAAGTAAATGTTATCGTTGGAAAAGCTTATGGAAGTGCTTATCTGGCAATGAACAGCAAATCCATCGGTGCTGATATGGTTTATGCATGGCCGACAGCAGAAGTAGGAATGATGGATGCAAAACTGGCAGCAAAGATTATGTATGCAGATTCTGACGCTGCTACCATCAATGAAAAAGCAGCTGAATATGCAACTCTGCAGTCCAGTGTACTGTCCGCAGCAAGAAGAGGTTATGTAGATACGATTATCGAAGCTGAGGATACAAGAAAATATGTGATCGGTGCGTTTGAGATGCTTTACACAAAGAGAGAAGAACGTCCGTCCAAAAAACATGGAACAGTTTAATGAGGTGAGCATATGAAGCAGACATGGAAAAAAATAGCAGGTCTGATGATGGCAGTTATCTGTATGTTTGCGTTCTCTGCGTGCGGAAAAGAAGAGGAAACTGGTTTTCAGAGAATTACCGATGAGATGGCTGACAACTGTATCGCTGTTTCTCAGAGTGCGGTAGAATCTCTTGCCAGCTTTGATGCCGCAACGATTGAGGCTTATAAGACAAACAGAGATGACTTCACCAGACTGGCTGTAACTGAATGGAATGAGCAGACAGCACAACTGGGTGCCTTCCAGAGTATGGGAGAGGCTGTAGCCGATGTGAACCGTGAAGAAGGACAGGTTACTGTAAAAATTCCCGCAGTATTTGAAAAGAACAGTGGTGAGATCGAAGTAGTATTCAATTACAACAAAGATTATGACCAGATGATTCCGGCATATCTGTTGGTTTCTGAAGAAGAAACCTTTGCAGGCAATATGAAAGGTGCAGGAATCAACACCGTTATGGGTGTTGGAACCGTATTCGTGGTACTGTTTTTCCTGATTTTCGTAATTTCACTGTTTAAGTACGTAAATCTGATCGGTGCCAAAAAAGATGAGAAACCTGCAGCAGCTCCGAAAGCAGCACCTGCAGCACCGGCTCCGAAGGCAGCACCTGTAGAAGAAAATCTGGTTGATGATCTGGAACTGGTAGCAGTTATTTCCGCAGCAATCGCTGCATCTGAGAACACATCCACAGACAGCTTTGTGGTACGTTCCATCAAAAAAGTGAATAGAAGCAAATGGCAGAGAGCCTAACCATAAGGAGGAATTACACATGAAAACTTATACAATTACTGTTAATGGCAATGTATACAATGTAACTGTTGAAGAAGGACAGACAAGCGGCGCTCCGGCAGCAGCACCGGCAGCAGCTCCGAAGGCAGCACCTGCAGCACCGGCTCCAAAAGCAGCAGCACCTGCAGCAGCAGCTGGCGCAGTAGCTGTAACCGCTTCTGTACCGGGTAAAGTATTTAAAGTAGAAGCAAGCGTTGGACAGGCGGTAAAAGCCGGTGACCCGATCATTATCCTGGAAGCTATGAAGATGGAAATCCCGGTTGTTGCTCCTCAGGATGGTACCGTTGCAAGCATTGATGTAGCTGTTGGTGATGCAGTAGAATCCGGTGATTCTCTGGCATCTCTGAACTAAGAAAGAATTTGCAGACAATGTAAATTCCCAAACAGCGAGATGAACGATGCTGAATTAATCAACGGGAGGTAATAACATGAGTATAATGAATACATTGTCAAACTTATGGGATCAGACTGCTTTCATGAATCTGGAGTGGGGTAACTACGTGATGATTCTGGTAGCTCTCGTGTTCCTGTATCTGGCAATCAGACACGGATTTGAGCCATTGCTTCTGGTACCGATTGCATTTGGTATGCTTCTGGTAAACATTTATCCGGATATCATGGCTGAACCATATGTAGATGCGATGGGCATTGAGCACGCCGGAGGTCTTCTGCATTACTTCTTCATTCTGGATGAGTGGAGTATTCTTCCGTCCCTGATTTTCATGGGCGTAGGTGCGATGACAGACTTTGGTCCTCTGATCGCAAATCCGAAGAGCTTTATTCTGGGTGCCGCAGCTCAGCTGGGTATCTACAGTGCCTATTTTTTGGCAATTCTGCTGGGATTCAACGGAAAAGCAGCAGCAGCTATTTCCATCATCGGTGGTGCTGATGGACCGACTTCCATCTTCCTTGCCGGTAAACTGGGACAGACAGAACTTATGGGACCGATTGCGGTGGCAGCATATTCTTATATGTCACTGGTTCCGATTATCCAGCCGCCGATCATGAAACTGCTGACAACAGAAAAAGAAAGAAAAATTAAGATGGAACAGCTTCGTCCTGTTTCCAAACTGGAAAAAATCTTATTCCCGATCGTTATCACAATCGTGGTATGTATGATTCTTCCTACCACAGCTCCGCTGGTTGGTATGCTGATGCTGGGTAACCTGTTCAGAGAATCCGGTGTTGTAAAACAGCTGACAGATACCGCTTCCAACGCACTGATGTACATCGTAGTTATCCTGCTGGGTACTTCCGTAGGTGCATCTACCAGTGCAGAAGCATTCTTGAATGTAGACACTCTGAAAATCGTTGCTCTGGGTCTGATCGCATTTGCTGTTGGTACCGCTGGTGGTGTTCTGTTCGGAAAAGTTATGTGTAAACTGTCCGGCGGCAAGATCAATCCTCTGATTGGTTCCGCTGGTGTATCTGCCGTTCCTATGGCAGCCCGTGTATCCCAGAAGGTTGGTGCAGAAGCAGATCCTACAAACTTCCTGCTGATGCATGCGATGGGACCGAACGTAGCCGGTGTTATAGGTACTGCTGTTGCAGCCGGTACTTTCATGGCAGTATTTGGTGTATAAGGATATTTGCGGAATAATCCGCAGATATTCTGGAGACCAAAAGATAGAATGACAATAGAAAGGAATAAGAGTATGTCAGAAATTGCTAAAAAACCAATTAAAATAACTGAAACAATTCTGCGTGATGCTCATCAGTCTCTGATTGCTACCCGTATGACAACAGAGCAGATGCTGCCGATCGTAGAAAAGATGGACAAAGTCGGCTATCATTCCGTAGAGTGCTGGGGTGGAGCTACCTTCGATGCTTCTCTTCGTTTCCTGAAAGAAGATCCATGGGAAAGACTTCGTAAATTCCGTGAAGGATTCAAAAATACAAAACTGCAGATGCTGTTCCGTGGACAGAACATCCTTGGATATCGTCCATACGCAGATGATGTAGTAGAGTACTTTGTACAGAAATCTATTGCAAATGGTATCGATATTATCCGTATCTTTGACTGTCTGAATGACCTGAGAAACCTGCAGACAGCAGTTAAAGCAGCCAATAAAGAAAAAGGACATGCACAGGTTGCTCTGTCCTATACTTTGGGTGATGCTTACACAATGGAATACTGGACCAACATTGCAAGACAGATCGAAGAGATGGGTGCTGATTCCATCTGTATCAAAGATATGGCCGGACTGCTGCTTCCTTACAAAGCAACCGAACTGGTTACTGCTCTGAAAGAAACTGTTAAGATTCCGATTCAGCTGCATACACACTACACATCAGGTGTTGCTTCCATGACTTACATGAAAGCTGTAGAAGCTGGTGTAGACGTAATCGACACTGCTATATCTCCATTTGCTCTGGGTACTTCCCAGCCGGCAACAGAAGTTATGGTTGAAACCTTCAAAGGAACTCCTTATGATACAGGATTTGATCAGAACCTTCTGGCTGAAATCGCTGACTACTTCCGTCCGATCCGTGACGAGGCTCTGGACAGCGGTCTGCTGAATCCGAAGAACCTGGGTGTTAACATTAAGACTCTTCTGTATCAGGTACCGGGTGGAATGCTTTCCAACCTGACATCTCAGCTGAAAGAACAGCATGCAGAAGATAAGTTCTACGATGTTCTGGAAGAAGTACCGCGTGTAAGAAAAGACCTTGGTGAGCCGCCTCTGGTAACTCCGTCTTCTCAGATCGTTGGTACACAGGCTGTATTCAATGTCCTGATGGGCGAAAGATATAAGATGGTTACAAAAGAAACCAAAGCTGTTCTGTCCGGAGAATACGGTGCAACTGTTAAACCGTTCAATCCTGAAGTACAGAAAAAATGTATCGGTGACAAAGAACCGATTACCTGCCGTCCGGCTGATCTGATTCCGGACGAGCTGGATACTCTGAGAGCAGAGATGGCTCAGTGGTCCGAACAGGAAGAAGACGTACTGTCCTACGCACTGTTCCCACAGGTAGCTACCGACTTCTTCAAATATCGTGAAGCTCAGAAAACAAAAGTAGATCCCACAATTGCGGACAACAAAAACGGAGCATATCCGGTATAAGATATGTGAAATGAATTGAGGCAGCCACTATCAGATTATTCTGATAGTGGCTGCCATTTAATTCCTGTTCTTATTCAAATTTTGTTCAGTATAGCCGGCTGTAGGTTTTCGGTAGGCTATGATAGATAGTTTTGAACTATTTCTCCTACCTTTTTTCGCCTGTGGTAGGCTGCAAGAAGCGAAAAAAGTAAGCCACATAAGCTAGAAACAGCTTTTGCAGCTTACTCCCCACAATAGTATAACAGGAATACACCATCAAAATCAGGTGCTCACCATCAATTGTCCCCCATCGCTTCCCGCACATGTCGTATAAAGATTTCATGCACCTTTGTATATTCCCCCAGTCCTTTCAGTACACACTCCACAGGGAATCCTGCTGCCTCGAACTGGCATCGCCAGGAATCCGGATCGTCACTGGCCATATCGTTGTGGGCATGGTCTCCGGCGACGATCATAAAGGGAGCCAGCACCACTTTCGAGGGATTTTGCTCCCGAACCACTTTCAGAAGAGTTTCCATAGAAGGGTAAGCCTCCACCGTTCCCAGATGGATGTTGGGATATCCTTTATCCTTAAAGGTATAATCCAGTGCCGCATAGATGGCGTTGGCATAATGTGTCGTTCCATGTCCCATGAGTACCAGTGCTTCATCAGCTTTCAGATAAGAAAACTCCTGATGGATTGCTTCAATCATATCACAGTTATCCTGTTCGCTGGTGAGAAGCGGAGTACCGAAAGTAATACTGTGAAAAGAATCACGACAGGAAAGGGCATCATCCTTCATCAGATCATTTTCAATTCCGTTGATTACATGAGTTGGCTGGATGAGTACATCTGTAATGCCGTCATCCCGCATCTGTTCCATGGCCTCTTTCACATTATTAATCTTGATTCCATCCCGTTTCAAAAGTTTGGCCATAATCATTTTGCTGGTCCAGGCACGGTAAATTTTCCAATCAGAGAAGGCATCTCCAATTTTACTCTCGATAACATCGATTGTTTTCTCTCTGGTGGGGTTGTAGCTTGTGCCGAAGCTGACAACAAGGATTGCTTTCTTTGATTCCTGCATGATTTTTCCTCCGTGGTATGTTCTTTCGCTGATAGCAGCAATATAAGATTCCAGTTGCTGTAAACTGTGTGGAATAGGAAGCGAAGTTTTCAATATCCCCTTTTTACAAAGACTGTCAAAAAGCTGCAGACAGGCAGGCTGTTCCAGATTGGTGGACGCCAGGGCAGATTTGTTGGAAAAAACCTGTTCCGGTGTGCCATGAATCAATACTTTTCCGTCTTTAAAAAGAAATACATCGTCTGCCCAGGCCATGGCATAATTGACATCATGGGTTGCCATCATAACCGTAATGCCATTTTCCGTCAACTGGTCAACAATTTTATTAACCATAGTGGTATGTTTGGGATCCAGTGCTGCTGCAGGCTCATCCAGAATGATGATATCAGGGTTCATAACCAGAATATCAGCAATGGAAACCTGCTTCTTTTGTCCGCCGCTCAGAGCGTGGGTGGGCTTGTGGCGGAAAGGTGTAATCTCCAGATAATCAATCACTTGTTCCACCTGTTCTTTTGCTTCGTCTTCCGGAACTCCCAGATTCAGAATACCAAAAGATATTTCCTGATAAACACTTGCAGAAAACAACTGATTGTCAGGGTCCTGAAATACAATGCCGACTTTGCTTCGCAATTTAAGAAGCCCTTTGCGAGAATAATCAACCGGTTCCCCATTAAAATAGAGAGTACCTGAGGAGGGTTGATGGATACCATTACAGCAGAGAAAAAATGTGGATTTCCCTGAGCCGTTTGCCCCCATGAAGGCAATTTTATGACCTCTTTTGATTTCAAGAGAAAGACCGTTCAGAGAATGTGTTTTTTCATTATCATAGGAAAAAAATAAATTGTCGGCTTTCAATATAATGTCTTCATTCATAGATTAACCTTTCAAAAATACTTGAATAAAACAGTAAGTGACAACAATACAATCTCAAATACAGCAATAGCTAAAATGTTCTTTTTTTTCGGCGGAACTGTTTCATTCAGTACATGGATAGTTCCGTCATAACAGCGCGATTCCATCGCATCATACAAGGCATTTGCCCGTTTAAAAGAGCGGATAAAAAGTACAGAGACCATAGCACTGAAAGATTTCAGAGAAGTTTTATAGTCCTTATTGCCCAGGCGGGATTGCTGCGAGGTTGTGATCGCTGATGCTACGCTCAGAAGTACGAAGATAAAGCGATAGATCAAAAGCATCAGTTCAATCAGCAATTTGGGGCAATGCATGGTTCCCAGTACATTCAGGATATCCGGTATAGGTGTACTGAATGATAAAAAATACAGACAGGATACAGAGGAGAGTGCTGTCAGTATCAGTTGAAGGGAGTACCGGAAAGAATCCCGGCTGCTGGTCAGATACCAGCTTCCCATGGGGATGGCAAACAGATCCAGCGGTGTGCGGGAAATATTGAACATAATGGCAAGGGTACTAAGAATCAGGAATGCCAGGGGTATCGTCATAAAATGCATATAACGGAAAAGAGGGACTCCGCCCTTATATACGGTCAGAATCCCTGTGGCTGTCAATACAATACATGCAATCACAATTGAACGACTGATTACACAGAGAAGTAGTGTAATAATTGTGAAGGCAAATTTTTCCCCGGCGTTTACATATCTAAGCTTGGAATTATAACAAAGCTTGTCGATCGTAATCATCGAAAACTCCTTTCGCCGGTAAGACTATTCTTCATGTCCCAGTTTTTTACGTTCTACCAGACGGCCCATGCAGAAAGCAATGACTCCCACACCGATTCCGGTCTGAATACAGAACAGAAGACTTTCAACTTCACCCGGAAGCTCTCCTCCGATAAGATTTTCAATCAAAGGTGCGGCAATAGGTTCAAAGCTGGAATTTACTTCCTCTACAACAGTACTTCCGGCATCATCAGAACCGCCGAACTCAGCATCTTTCAAAGCAAACAGCGGGATGAAGGCCATCAGGAAAATAACAACAATTAAAACAATTACAATATTACGCTTTTTCATATTATCTGGCCTCCTTCATAAATCCAATTGCTTTCAGCTCCGGTCTGGCGTAGGTCTCCAGTGCCATCATGATCATACAGGTGAGTAGTCCTTCGATGATAGCCAATGGGATCTGCGTCGGAGCAAATACCATCATAAATTTTCCCATAGCACCCATGACAGTGGTATCCGCATGGTGAGCCAGAGACAGCTGGATGGCAGTCACACAGTAAGTAAACAGATCACCGAGACAGGCTGCCAGGAAAACAGTGACATATGTATTGACTTTGCATTTTTTGCAGAGTCTGTATATACCGTAGGAAACCAGCGGTCCGGCAATCGCCATAGAGAATGTATTTGCACCGATGGTAGTAAGTCCGCCATGAGCCAGCAAAACAGCCTGAAACAGAAGGACAATCAGTCCCAGTACACTTACAGCGGCAGGTCCGAACAAAATAGCTCCCAGTCCGGTACCCGTCATGTGAGAACAGCTTCCCGTCACAGAGGGAATCTTAAGAGAAGATATTACAAAAATAAAAGCTCCGGACATAGCCAGCAAAATCAGTGCTTTCCGATTTTCGTTCAATACCTTTTTAATAGACATAAATCCTGCTGCAAGAAATGGCAGGCAGATGACACCCCAGGCCACACAGAATCCTACAGGAAGGTAACCTTCCATGATGTGCATGGCACTTGCAGCCGGCATTAGGCCAAAATACAGTGAGAGTGCGCTGATGACAGCAATGATACGTTTTTGTTTGTGAGTCATTTTTTTCTCCTTTCATGCTCTTCCATAGATTGAAGTACGTCAGGACGTACTTTATCTCGTAATGAGATAAACAAAAAAACACCGAATCGTAATATACGACCGGTGTATGGAAGGGTCTGTGTAATGGCAGATAAAGAGCAGCTGTTCAGACAGCCCTGGTGAACAGATCTGGTATCTCCCACAGACATTTCCTACACTCAGCCATCGTTCGTAACTTAAGTGTACTCTCGTGCGGTGGGCAGGTCTTCTGGCTCAGGAGTCAACACAATAACTTCGCCTTCCCAGTTTCCTAGTGACATTTTGAAGTATGCTCGTCCATTACAGCGGCGTGACCGCGGGGGAATATAACCCCTCTTCTCTCTTAGCCTGTGGAGAAAAACACAGGAACCTCACCACATTCAATTGTAAATAGTTTACTCTTGAGAACGATAAAAGTCAACCTCTTTATTCGCTTGACTTTCATTTGAAAATGAAATACAATTCAGGAGATTATCGATGAGGCCAATAATGGCCGCTTATGCACGTTTTAAGAGAAGAGATGAGCTTTAAAAAGCAATCAGAAATGCCGGAGGAACAAAAGATGAGCATACGCATGGTGGGAATCGACCATAACAGAGCAAATGTTGATATCAGGGCCCTGTTTTCATTTACGAAAAAAGGTGCGGCAGAGACAATGGAGCTATGGAAAGAGATACCGGGAATTCGGGGATGTATTATCCTTTCAACCTGCAACCGCATGGAAATCTGGGTCAGTACCGATGAAGAATGGGCGGGCTCACTTCTGGAGGAACTTTGTAAAATAAAAGGAAAGGATCCGGAGCAGTACCGTTCCTGCTTTGTGTGCAGGGAGGGAAGAGAGGCGGCGGACCATCTCTTTCATCTGACCTGTGGACTGAAATCCATGATTCTGGCAGAAGATCAGATCATTTCTCAGGTTAAAGATGCCCTTTCCCTGGCGAGAGAACATTTTACTACAGACAATGTGCTGGAAGTATTATTCCGTAAAGCTGTGACTGCGGGGAAAAAAGTAAAGACAAATGTCGTATTTTCCCATGCCAGCCAGACGGCGATGGATCAGGCCGTCGAGATGCTGCGTGAAGAAAATTTTGACTTTGCGGGTGCTTCCTGTATGGTGATCGGAAATGGTGAGATGGGCAAACTGGCTGCTCAGACCTTGAAAGAAGCCGGAGCCAGTGTGACAGTGACTGTCCGGCAGTATCGCAGCGGTATTGTCAGCATTCCATCGGGATGTTCCCGGATTAATTATGGGGAGCGCCTGGAAAAAATACCCTCCTGTCGGGTGGTTGTAAGCGCAACCTCCAGTCCCAATTATACACTGACCCGGGAACAGATGGAACAGTTGTATCTTCCGGCAAATCTGATTCTGATTGATCTGGCGGTACCCAGAGATATCGAGCCGTCAGTGGGACAGATGCCGGGAATCCGTTTGTATACCATTGACGATTTCAAAAGAAAAGATCTGGATATAAAGACCCGGGAATCCCTGCAGCAGGCAGAAGAAATTCTGAAAGAAGAGATGGATGATTTCTACGCCTGGCTCGAAGGACGGGATATGATTCCACGGATTCAGGAGATCCAGCAGGATGCGGTGACCGATCTGAATCTGCGGCTGCACAAAATTCTGCAGAAGCTTCCGCTGCAGGCAGAAGAGAAGGAAGAACTGGAGCATGCCATTGACATCGCAGCGGGAAAAGTGGTTGGCAAAATGCTGTTTGGGTTAAGAGATGCTCTGAATAAAGAGCTTTTTTCAGAATGTGTGGAAGGGTTGGAAAAACTATATGAAGAGTAAACAGTATTTTCCACTTTTTGTGGATATCAGTGATAAAAAGATTGTGGTGGTGGGTGCAGGAAAAATCGCTGCAAGAAGAGTGAAGACACTGGTGGATTTCGGTGCTGCCATCGTTGTGGTGGCACCTCAGATTTCCCCGGAACTGGAACAGCTGGAGCAGGAACATAAGATTACTCTCATCCGAAGGGAATACCAGAGAGAAGATATCTATGATGCCTGGATGGTTCTTGCTGTCACAGATAATGAAAAACTAAATGAAGAAATCTACAGTGTGGCAAAATGCCTGGGTGCGCTGGTCAATGTAGCCAGCAATCAAAAGAAATGTGATTTCCATTTTCCGGGTATTATCAAAAATGAATCCTATGTGGTGGGAATTAATGGCGGTGGGCAAAATCACCACGGCGTCGCAGTTTTGAGAGGAAAAGTAGAAAAATGTCTGGAAGACTGGGAGGAGCATGAGGAATGAGCAGACAGATTCGTATAGGAAGCAGAGAGAGCCGTCTGGCGGTGATTCAGAGCGAGATGGTGATGGAGTATCTGAAAAAAGAATGCCCCGGGGATGAGATTACGCTGGTGACCATGAAAACCACCGGCGATAAGATTCTGGACAGAACCCTGGACAAAATCGGAGGAAAAGGATTATTTGTTAAAGAGCTGGACCGGGCTTTGATGGACAACAGAACAGACTTGTCAGTACATAGTCTGAAGGATATGCCGATGGAAGTTCCCGTTGAACTGCCTTTGATTGCATTTTCCCGGAGGGAGGATCCCAGAGATGTACTGGTACTGCCCGAGGGGAGTGATACCTGGGATACTTCTCTGCCGCTGGGGTGCTCCAGTCAGAGAAGAATCCTGCAGCTGAAGGAACTGTATCCTCAGGTGGAGTGTAAAAGTGTCAGAGGAAATGTGCTGACCCGGCTGCAGAAGCTTGACAGTGGAGAGTACGGTGCCCTGGTTCTGGCGGCCGCCGGACTGAAACGGCTGGGGCTGGAACACAGAATCTCCCGGTACTTTGATCCGGAAGAAATCATACCGGCAGCAGGTCAGGGAATCCTGGCAGTGCAGGGAAAAAAAGGTGAAGACTATTCTTATATGAAGAATTTTGCAGACCGTGATGCAGCTGCAGCTGCCTGCTGTGAGAGGGCGTTTGTGCGGTATCTGGACGGCGGATGCTCCTCACCGGTGGCAGCCCATGCCCGGGTGATCGGTGACCGCATTTCTCTCCTGGGTCTGTATTATGACGAAAGCACAGGAACCTGCCGAAAAGGAAGTCTGGAGGGAGCGGTGCCGGAAGCGGAAACACTGGGAATTTGTCTGGCAAAACAGTTGAAAGAGGATGGAAAATGATGAAAAAACAGGGCAAAGTATGGCTGGTAGGCGCAGGTCCCGGAGATGCGGGGCTGCTGACCGTCAAAGGGAAAAAGATTCTGGAACAGGCGGAAGTGGTGGTATATGACAGTCTGGTAGGTGACAGTGTACTTTCCATGATACCCCGGACAGCACGGCTGATTAACGTAGGAAAACGGGCCGGTAACCATCTGATGAAGCAGGAAGGAATCAATCAGGTTCTGCTGGAAGAAGCACAAAATGGATATCGTGTTGTCCGTCTGAAGGGCGGCGATCCCTTCCTTTTCGGCCGGGGAGGAGAGGAGTTGGAACTTCTGGCAGAGCATCAGATTCCTTTCGAAGTGGTGCCGGGAGTGACCTCCAGTATTGCAGTGCCGGCCTATAACGGCATACCGGTGACTCACAGAGATTTCTGTTCATCGGTACACATCATTACCGGTCACAAAAAGGCCGGACAGGAATATAACATTGATTTCGAAGCCCTGGTCCGCACCGGTGGTACTCTGGTATTTCTGATGGGAGTGACGGCACTGCAGGATATCTGCAGCCATTTGCTTGCTGCAGGGATGAATCCGGACACACCGGCAGCCATTCTCCAGCAGGGAACAACGGCAGGACAGAAAAAAATCGTGGCTACCGTGGCAACCCTGAAACAGGAAGTAGACCGTCAGGGTATTGAAACACCGGCGATTATCGTGGTGGGCGGAGTATGCAGTACGGCTGAAAAATTCACCTGGTACGAAAAATTGCCTCTTTCCGGTTGTAAAGTACTGGTGACCAGACCAAAAGAACTGATCTCCTCCATGGCTGAAAAACTGCGGGAGCAGGGAGCTGAGGTACTGGAACTTCCGGCAATTGCAGTTGCTCCCGTAAAAGAGAAAGAACAGATACAGGCATGCCTGAATCACATAGAAACCTATCAGTGGATCGCCTTTACCAGTCCCAGCGGTGTGAGGATATTTTTTGAACTGCTCCTGGAGGAAGGCAAAGACATCCGCTCACTTGGCGGCGTAAAAATCGCTGCCATCGGAAAAGGAACGCAGAAAGCACTGAAACAGTGGGGAATTTATCCGGATCTGATGCCGGAAGTATTTGACGGAGCATCCCTGGGCAGGAAAATGGCAGAAACCTGCGAAGAAAATGCATCGATACTGATCCCGAGAGCTGCCATCGGAAACAGAGAAATTATTGAGGAACTGTCTCAAAGACCGGATCTTCATATCGATGATGTGGCCACTTATGACACCACGTATGAAAAACAGGAACTGATCAATGTGGCCGCTGAATTTGAGCAGGGAAAAATCACATACGCTGTATTTACCAGTGCTTCCACCGTGCGGGGCTTCGTGCAGGCTGTGCCGGATCTGGATTACACCTGCGTCAATGCCCTCTGCATCGGAAAACAGACAGAAGCGGAAGCCAAAAAATACGGTATGAAAACCTGGGTGTCCCAAGAGGCATCTATTGACAGTCTGGTGGAACTGGTTATACAATTAGCTTAGGATTTCGGAAGCACGAAGTGGGTCGAAATCCGTGTATCAGAGGGGCAGCATACCTTTTGCCCCGATATCATATAAACGAGGAGATGTTAAGTATGGATATGATAAAAAGACCCCGGAGACTCCGCAGCGGTGAGTATCTGCGGAAAATGGTCCGGGAGACCAGAATGGATAAGTCTTCTCTGATTTATCCGTTGTTTGTGCAGGAAGGTATCGGACGGGAAGATGAGATTCCTTCTATGCCGGGACAGTTTCGCTATACGCTGGACCGGCTCCCTTATGAGCTGGAGCGTCTGGCAAAAGCCGGGGTGGGAAGTCTGATGATTTTCGGCATTCCGGATCACAAAGATGAGATTGCCAGTCAGGCGTATGCCCAGGATGGCATTGTGCAGCGTGCACTGGAAATGGGAAAAGCACAGTTTCCGGAACTTTACTATATTACCGATGTATGTCTCTGTGAGTACACCTCTCATGGACACTGCGGCATGCTCTGCGGTCATGAGGTGGAAAATGACAGCACCCTGAATCTTCTGGCGAAGACAGCTCTGTCCCACGTTCAGGCGGGGGCAGATATGGTGGCACCATCGGATATGATGGACGGCCGTGTGCTGGCAATCCGGAACATGCTGGATAAAAACGGACACAAAGAAACCCCGATTATGTCCTATGCGGTCAAATACGCTTCCTCTTTCTACGGTCCTTTCCGTCAGGCAGCAGATTCTGCCCCGGCTTTCGGTGACAGAAAAAGCTATCAGATGGATCCGCACAACAGCAGAGAGGGTATCAAAGAGGCACTTCTGGATGTGGAAGAAGGAGCCGATATCGTGATGGTAAAACCGGCCCTGTCTTATCTGGATATGATTACCCGTGTCCGGGAAGTGACCAATGTACCGGTGGCTGCCTACAGTGTCAGCGGCGAATACGCCATGGTGAAAGCGGCAGCAGCCAACGGCTGGATCGATGAAGAGAGAATCATGTGTGAGATGGCGGTCAGCGCCTATCGCGCTGGGGCACAGATTTATCTCACCTATTATGCAAAAGAACTGGCAAAATGTATGGACGAAGGGAGAATCGGATAATGAGCAGATCAGAAGAATTATATGAACGTGCAGTAAAAGTGATTCCGGGAGGAGTAAACAGCCCGGTACGCGCCTACGGTTCCGTGGGAATGACCCCGCGGTTTGTGGAAGGTGCTACAGGCCCATATATTTTTGATGCAGACAGCAATCGTTATATTGACTATATCGGTTCCTGGGGTCCCATGATTCTGGGACATAACAATCAGGAAGTGTTGAAAGCCGTTGTAAGAAAAGCAGAAAGCGGCCTCAGTTTTGGTGCAGCCACAGAAATCGAAGTGGAAATGGCTGAGTTTATCTGTGAAAATGTACCGTCCATCGAGATGATCCGTATGGTGAATTCCGGTACAGAAGCCGTCATGAGTGCCATCCGTGTGGCAAGAGGATATACAGGAAGAAATAAAATTGTCAAATTCGACGGATGCTATCACGGTCATTCAGACGCATTGCTTGTCAAAGCAGGTTCCGGCGTGATGACAGCCGGAGTACCGGACAGCTCAGGGGTTCCGGCAGGCTGTACGCAGGATACCCTCAGTGCCGTTTACAATAATCTGGAAAGCGTAAAGGCACTGTTCCAGGAATTTCCACAGGAAATCGCAGCAGTAATCGTGGAGCCGGTAGCTGCCAACATGGGTGTGGTATTGCCGGAAGAAGGATTTTTACAGGGACTGCGTGACCTGTGTACAGAACACGGAACCGTATTGATCTTTGACGAAGTGATCACCGGATTCCGTCTGGCATTCGGCGGCGCCCAGGAACATTTTGGCATTCAGGCAGACCTGGTGACATACGGAAAAATCATCGGAGCCGGTATGCCGGTGGGTGCCTACGGCGGAAAACGCGAAATTATGGAACAGGTGGCTCCGGTGGGAAGTGTATATCAGGCCGGAACCCTCAGCGGCAATCCTGTTGCCATGGCAGCCGGGCTTGCACAGCTGAAAATCCTGAAAGAACATCCGGAAATCTACTCAAAAATGCGCCTGAATGCGGATACTTTGTTTGATGGAATGGCTGCACTGGTGAAAAAATACAAAAAGCCGTGGAAAATGAATCATATCGGTTCACTGGGCTGCCTGTATTTTACCGAACAGGATGTGCATAATTATGAAGAGGCAAAAACAGCCGATACAAAAACATTTGCAGCCTATTTCCGGTTTATGCTGGAACACGGCATTCATCTGGGACCGTCTCAGTTCGAAGCCATGTTTATTTCCAATGCCCACAATGAGGAGACAACAAAGGAAACTCTTCGTGTATTTGAAGAATATTTGAGGTGTGAATGACAGAACAGAGTATTACCATTATGCTGATAATTCTTGCCATCTTTTTGGGGGCGGCATGGATTCTCTGGCGGGATAAAGAAAAACGAAAAAAATGGTTTCTTACAAAAGTGCGCAAAATGTGGGGGTCTGTTGCTGACCGCGAATACACAGAGCCGGAGCTGGTCAGCATCTCCCATTATACACGCAAACATCAGGGCAGCCGGTTTGCGATTGATGATATTACCTGGAACGATCTGGATATGGACAAAATCTTTATGGTTCTGAATACAACGGTATCGTCCTGTGGAGAAGATGTCTTGTACCATATGCTGCGTGTTCCGGAATTTGACCCGGATACCCTTCAGAAAAGGGAGGAGCTGATAGAATATTTCCGAAGCCACCAGAAGGAGAGGGAGGAAATACAGCAGGTAGTCCGGGAGGTCCGCAAATTCTCTTCCATGTCTCTGTCGGATTACATTTATGTACTGAAAGATGTGGAGCGTAAAGGAGATATCAAATACAAACTGATGGCGCTGGTGAATGTGATTGCCATCGGGCTGTTGCTGATCAATCCTCTGGCAGGCGGTATCCTGCTCTTCATCGGAATCTTTATGAATGGGCTGGTCCATATGAAAGATTCTAAAAAGATAGAACCGTATCTCAACTGTATGATCTGTATTCTGCGGCTATTACGTGCAGCTGACGGATTTGAAAAAATCAAAAATCCCACAATCCAGTCATATCTGGACAGGATCAAAAAAGGACGCAAAACCATGCAGAACTTCCGCAGAGGTGCCTGGCTGGTGGCTTCCACGAATTCGGTGCAGGATGGTCTGGAAGCATTTGTGATATCCTACCTGAAAATCCTCTTTATGGTGGATATGATCAAGTTCTATTCCATGCTGAAATATGTGGATGGCCGCGAAGCGGAAATTGAGGATATGTTTGCCGCCATGGGAGAACTGGATGCTCTGATCGCAATCGCATCCTTCCGGGAATTCCTGCCGTACTACTGCGTGCCGGAACTTTCCGACAGCCCGTCGGAATCTTGCAGTCAGGAGCATATTTCTTTCCGCGCGGAAAATATGTATCATCCGCTGATTCCTGATCCGGTGGCAAACAGCATCCACATCCATCAGGGTGTCCTGGTGACAGGCTCCAATGCTTCCGGAAAATCTACCTTCCTGAAAACCCTGGCACTGAATGCCATACTGGCACAGACGATACACACCTGTACCTGCCATGCATATCAGTCCGTTTATCTGAAGGTCATGACTTCGATGGCTCTTCGTGACAATCTGGAAGGCGGAGAAAGCTACTTTATCGTGGAAATTAAGTCTCTGCAGAGAATTTTGAAAGAGTGTGAGAAAAAACAGCCGGTGCTGTGTATCGTGGATGAGGTACTCCGCGGAACCAATACCATCGAACGAATTGCGGCATCCTCCCAGATTCTGCGCTCGCTGTGTAAGCCTCATGTACTGCCGCTGGCAGCAACACATGATATCGAACTGTCCTATATTCTGGAAGACTGCTATTCCAATTACCACTTTGAAGAAGAAATCAGAGACCATGACGTGGTCTTCAACTACCTGCTGAAACAGGGAAGAGCCACCACCAGAAATGCCATACGGCTGCTGGAAATCATCGGATACGACCCGGAGATTATTAAGGATGCACAGGAAATGGCAAAACGATTTGAAGAGACTGGAGTGTGGAAGAATTAAGTTTGATAAGGAGTAATTAATATGTTTGTGAAAATTTTCACGGATGGTTCTGCCCGGGGAAATCCGGATGGGCCGGGTGGGTATGGTTGTATTCTTCAATATACGGATACGAAGGGGATTCTTCATGAAAGAGAATTGTCTGCGGGGTATGTGAAGACGACCAATAATCGAATGGAGCTTATGGCTGCGATTGTAGGTCTGGAAGCACTCAACCGCCCCTGTCAGGTGGAATTGTATTCCGATTCACAGTACCTGGTGAATGCATTTAACCAGCACTGGATTGACGGCTGGCTGAAAAAAGGCTGGAAACGGGGAAAAAATGAACCGGTTAAGAATGTGGACCTGTGGAAGCGCCTGCTCAAAGCAAAGGAACCCCACCAGGTCACTTTCATCTGGGTCAAAGGCCATGATGGCCACGAGATGAACGAGCGGTGTGACCAGTTGGCCACATCGGCGGCGGATGGGGATAAGCTGCTTGTAGATACGTTCTGATTTTAAACAAATTCTTCAATCTATTCCCCATTTAAGATAGTAGGCTGCAGAGGCAACAAATAAGTCTTTCAGCCTACTTTTCTGCAAAAATAATAGGCACCAGAATTGCAAAACAAGCCTTGTGGCCTATTTTGCAGAAAATATAGTAGGATGGAAATACTCAAAATAAGTCATGTAGCCTACCAAGAAAAGCAAGTCACAAAAAATTCCCCTACAGTCTTGACAAAAAAGCAGTAAATAGTTATACTCGGATTATGTTTCAGGACTTATGAGTATATCCTGGATACAACATAACAAATAAACAAATAGCGTTGATAAGAACAAGTAGCAGCATGGAAAGCAGACAGAGAGGTGCCGGCTGGTGAGAGGCCCCTGCAGAACTTACTGTGAATACATCTTGGAGCTTCACACCGAACCGGATGATACGAAGTAGGCTGTGACGGAAGGACCTCCGTTATACGGGTCAGAGTATTGCGAGAGCTGTACTTGCTGAGACAGAAGATGCGAGTCTTCTGTGAATTTAGGTGGTAACACGGAATCTGATTTCGTCCTAAAAGGATGAGATGCAGGTTCTTTTTTTGTATTACATGAAAGTCCGCAGGACTTTCATGTAATACAAGCCTTCCGGAGGATACACAGAGAAAGTATGCTAAAACAATACAAACCCCTCCGGGGGATACAAAAAAAGAAAAGGAGAACAATGATGACTATTTACGATGAACTGGTTGCCCGCGGTCTGATTGCCCAGGTAACAGATGAAGGAGAAATTAAAGAACTGATCAACAATGGAAAAGCAACATTTTATATTGGATTTGACCCGACAGCAGACAGCCTTCATGTAGGACATTTTATGGCATTGTGTCTGATGAAACGTCTGCAGATGGCAGGAAACAAGCCAATCGCACTGATCGGCGGCGGAACTGCTATGGTTGGTGATCCGTCCGGAAGAAGCGATATGCGTCAGATGATGACACCGGAAACCATTCAGCACAACTGTGACTGCTTCAAAAAGCAGATGGAACGTTTCATCGATTTTTCTGACGGCAAAGCTATGATGGTAAATAATGCAGACTGGCTGATGAATCTTAATTACATTGAATTCCTTCGTGATATCGGACCACATTTTTCCGTTAACCGCATGCTGACCGCAGAATGCTACAAACAGCGTATGGAAAAAGGTCTGAGCTTCCTGGAATTTAACTACATGATCATGCAGAGCTACGACTTCTTTATGCTGTACCAGAAGTATGGCTGCAACATGCAGTTCGGCGGTGATGATCAGTGGAGCAACATGCTGGGCGGTACAGAACTGATTCGCCGTAAACTGGGCAAGAACGCTTGTGCCATGACCATCACCCTTCTGCTGAACTCTGAAGGTAA
This sequence comes from Eubacterium sp., assembly GCA_022764165.1. Classification (GTDB taxonomy): domain Bacteria; phylum Bacillota; class Clostridia; order Lachnospirales; family Lachnospiraceae; genus Oliverpabstia. The sequence goes on from JALERM010000155.1 coordinate 41,554, forward strand.
AAAAATGGGCAAAACACAGTCCGGTGCCGTATGGTTGGATCCGAATAAAACTTCCCCGTTTGATTTCTACCAGTACTGGAGAAATGTGGCAGATGCGGACGTATTAAAATGTATTCGTATGCTGACCTTCCTGCCTCTGGAGCAGATTGATGAGATGGACAAATGGGAAGGAAGTCAGCTGAATCAGGCAAAAGAAATTCTGGCTTACGAGCTGACCTCACTGGTTCACGGAGAAGAAGAAGCAAAGAAAGCTCAGGAAGGTGCGAGAGCACTGTTTTCCGCTGGAAATGCAGAAAATATGCCCACAGCAGAACTGACAGAAGAAGATTTCAAAGACGGTTCCATCGATCTGATTTCTATGCTGTGCAAGGCTGAGCTGGTAACTTCCCGTTCCGAAGGCCGCCGTGCCATCGAACAGGGAGGAGTTTCCCTGGATGGTGAGAAAATCACAGACATCCGTTTCACTGTTGCTAAGGAAGACATCCCGGCAGATGGCCTGGTATTGAAACGTGGAAAGAAAAAATTCAAGAAAATCTGCCTGGCATAAGGGCAAAGCAATTGCACCATGGAAATAATTGTGCTACAATATTCGTTATGATGTGAAATCCGGAGGGATTTCCCTTAGATTTTGACGTTGAGGAGGAAAAAACAGTGAAAAAGTATGGAGTAAATGAGCTTCGTCAGATGTTTCTGGACTTTTTCGAGAGCAAAGGCCATCTGGTAATGAACAGCTTTTCTCTTGTACCACAGAATGATAAAAGCCTTCTGCTGATCAATGCAGGTATGGCACCGTTGAAACCGTATTTTACAGGAGCCGAGATTCCGCCGAGAACCCGAGTGGCTACCTGCCAGAAATGTATTCGTACCGGTGATATTGAAAATGTAGGAAAAACTGCCCGTCACGGTACATTCTTTGAAATGCTGGGAAACTTTTCATTTGGAGATTATTTCAAACATGAAGCAATTGCCTGGTCCTGGGAATTTCTGACACAGGTGGTAGGACTGGATCCGAACCGTCTGTACCCTTCCGTATATCAGGATGACGATGAGGCATTTGATATCTGGAACAAAGAAGTGGGAATCCCGGCTGACCGCATTTTCCGTTTTGGAAAAGAAGACAACTTCTGGGAGCACGGCGCAGGTCCCTGCGGTCCATGTTCAGAAATCTACTACGACCGCGGAGAAAAATACGGCTGCGGCAAACCTGGCTGTACCGTAGGCTGCGACTGCGACCGTTATATCGAAGTGTGGAACAACGTATTTACACAGTTTGAAAATGACGGCGAAGGCCACTATGAGACACTGAAACAGAAAAATATTGATACCGGAATGGGACTGGAACGTCTGGCAGTTGTTGTACAGGACGTAGATTCCATTTTCGATGTAGATACCATTTGTGCCCTGAGAAATAAAGTCTGCGAAGTTGCCGGAAAAGTATACGGTGAAAATCATGATGCCGATGTTTCCATCCGACTGATCACCGACCATATGCGTTCCGCAACCTTCCTGATTTCCGACGGTGTAATGCCCACCAATGAAGGAAGAGGCTATGTACTTCGCCGTCTGATCCGCCGCACAGCCCGTCACGGACGTCTGTTGGGCATTCAGGGACAGTTCCTGGCAAAACTGAGTGCTACCGTAATCGAGGGATCTAAAGACGGATATCCGGAACTGGAAGAAAAGAAAGACTTCATTCTGAACGTGCTGACCAACGAAGAAAGTCAGTTCAACAAAACCATCGATCAGGGTCTGAAAATCCTGAATGATATGGAAAATGAAATGAAAGCAGCAGGAAAGAACACTCTGTCCGGTTCTGATGCCTTCAAACTGTACGATACCTACGGATTCCCGATGGATCTGACAAAAGAAATCCTGGAGGAAAAGGGATATACCATCGATGAGGAAGGCTTTAAAGCTGAGATGGATGCACAGAGAAAACGTGCCCGTGAAAGCCGTGAAGTGACCAACTATATGGGTGCCGATGCTACTGTATACGACCAGATCGATACCTCCGTCACAACAGAATTCTGCGGTTATGACGAGATGGAAGATACTTCAACGGTAACTGTCCTGACTACGGAGAGTGAACTCGTATCCTCACTGATGGAAGGACAGAAAGGAACTATTTTCGTTGAAAAAACACCATTCTACGCTACCATGGGTGGTCAGGAAGGCGATAAAGGTGTTATTTCCACCGCAAATGGCGTATTCCGTGTAGAGGATACCATCAAGCTGCGCGGAGGCAAATACGGCCACGTGGGAACCATGGAATCCGGAATGATTGCCGTTGGCGACACTGTAAAACTGGAAGTATGCAGCTGCGGCCGTGAAGACACCTGCAAAAACCACAGCGCAACCCATTTGCTCCAGAAAGCACTGAAGACCGTTCTGGGATCTCACGTAGAACAGAAAGGTTCTCTGGTAACACCTACCAGACTTCGTTTCGACTTTGCTCATTTCCAGCCAATGACTGCTGAAGAAATTACAAAAGTAGAAGATCTGGTAAATAAAGAAATCCAGGCAGGACTGGAAGTAAAAACAGAAGTTATGAGCATCGAAGACGCCAAAAAAACAGGTGCAATGGCCCTGTTTGGCGAAAAATACAGCGATGAAGTCCGCGTCGTATCTATGGGAGACTTCTCCATGGAACTTTGCGGTGGTACACACGTTGCCAATACTTCTGCAATTACCTTGTTTAAAATCGTATCTGAGGCAGGTGTTGCTGCAGGCGTTCGCCGTATCGAAGCCCTGACCGGCAACAATGTTCTGGAATACTACAAAGAGATGGAAAACCAGCTGCACAGCATCGCAAAGGCACTGAAAACATCACCGGCAGAAATCCTGGACAAGATTGCTCATCTGCAGAAAGAAGTAAAAGAACTGCACAGCGAAAACGAATCCCTGAAGAGCAAGATGGCTCAGGAATCCCTGGGAGACGTTATGTCACAGGTCGTAGAAGTAAAAGGCGTAAAAGTACTGGCTTCCTCAGTACCTGAGGTAGACATGAACGGACTGCGCGATCTGGGCGACCAGCTGAAAGAAAAACTTGGCGAAGGCGTTGTCGTTCTGGCATCTGCCAAAGACGGAAAAGTCAGCCTGCTTGCCATGGTAACCCCGGCAGCAATGGCACAGGGCGCCCATGCCGGCAACCTGATCAAAGCAGCAGCGGCAATCGTTGGCGGCGGCGGCGGCGGACGTCCGAACATGGCACAGGCCGGCGGTAAAAAACCGGAATGCATCCCCGAAGCCATCGCAAAAATCCCGGAAATCGTAGAAGGACAGCTCAAATAATTTTCGCCCCGGGGATTTTTACATTTTCCCCGGGGAAAAATGAAAAAATATGTTGACGAAAAGAAAAAATCTGATATAATTATTTCTAGTGCAATAAAATACCCAAACAGTTGTATTATGCACAATTTACAGCTGGAGGGAGGTTAGGTGTGAGACTATGTCAAACGTTATCGTAAAAGAAAACGAGACTTTAGATAGTGCTCTGCGTAGATTTAAACGTAGCTGTGCCAAAGCAGGCATTCAGCAGGAAATCCGTAAGAGAGAGCATTACGAGAAACCAAGTGTTCGTCGTAAGAAAAAATCTGAAGCTGCTAGAAAACGTAAATATAATTGATTTGTGCAAATTGGGCGATTAAGCCGTGACGTAAGGGGCAATTTCCAACAGGAGATTGCCTCTTTGTTACGTGGCAAGAGCGCCGGGCGTATCTGAAAGAATCTGAAGATTTCTTTAAGGTTGTCTGAATTCGATAGTTTTTTGACTGATCTATGATAAAATGATTGCAGCGGGGAGATAATAAGAAGAAGCCCGCAAAGATCAGGGAAAAACTTTAGTAGATAGAGAAGAGGGGATTTTATGTGGACACATGCGTTATATGGAACAGATTTTTATCATTTTGTTCAATGGTTTATCGTATATAGCTTCCTGGGATGGGTTGTGGAATCGATTTACATGTCATTCTGCAACAGAAAACTGACAAACCGTGGATTTGCCTTTTCGCCATTCTGTCCGATTTATGCGGTGGGAGCATTGTCAGTATTTGCGATTTTAAAACCATTGGCCGGCAGATACGTATATCTGTACTTTGCCGGAGCATTTCTGGCAACAACACTGGAATACATCACCGCAGTAATTATGAAACATTTTCTTGGTGCTGTATGGTGGGATTACAACGATAAACCTTTCAATTATAAAGGAATCATCTGCCTGGAAAGCACAATAGCCTGGGGCTTCTACACAGTAATATTATTTGCATTCCTGCAGGGCTTTGTGGAAATGATCGTAGACAGCTACTCCTATCGTGTAGGACTCACGATTGCAGCATTCGTCATCATAACCTACACCTTCGACTTCTCCCTGCACCTGTTCATGGCAAAACACGAACGACTGCCGAGAAAAGTAGAAGAAATCAAAGAACGAATGATGCTGTTTATACAGAGGTGACTTATCCGTCCCTCATCTAAACGAATTACAAAAAAGTCAAGTCATAAGACACCCCTGACTTTCGTATATTTTATTAAATGGTTGCGATGGGAGTATGGATTATGAAAGTCCTGCTGTCCTGGTTGTTGTCTGTGGGTGTCCTTCTGCAGCTTCTGAGTCCGTCTGTGCAATTGGTGAGAGCGGCCCAGGTGGAGACGGAATCTCCCAGTGTGATTTTGATGGAAGTGACCACGGGAACTGTGCTGGCGGAGAAGAATGCGCAGGAACAAAGGAGTCCTGCCAGTATTACGAAAATAATGACGCTGCTGCTGATTTTTGAAGAACTGGAAAAAGGAACTCTCCACCTGGAGGACGAAGTGATTACCAGCGCACATGCAAAGAGCATGGGCGGTTCTCAGGTGTACCTGGAAGAGGGCGAAAAACAGACGGTAGAGACCATGATCAAGTGTATTGTGGTGGCTTCCGGGAATGATGCATCTGTGGCAATGGCAGAGCATATAGCAGGCAGTGAAGCTGGATTTGTTGACAAGATGAATCAAAAGGCAAAAGAACTGGGCATGAAGGATACTCATTTTGAGGATTGCTGCGGCCTTACAGATTCGGACGGTCATTATACCACAGCCGAAGATGTGGCCCGTATGTCACGGGAGTTGATAACAAAATACCCGCAGATACTGAAATATTCCTCCATCTGGATGGAAAATATTACTCATGTGACGGCTCAGGGAACGAAAGAATTCGGCCTGACAAACACGAATAAACTGATTCGGAGTTTGGACGGATGTGTGGGACTGAAGACCGGCAGCACCAGCAAGGCCAGATTTTGCGTATCAGCAGTGGCAAAGCGGGAAAATCTCATGCTGCTGGCGGTGGTGATGGGAGCTCCCGATTCCAAAATCAGAAATCGTGATGCAGCTTCCCTGCTGAATTACGGATTTGGAAGCTGCCAGATGTATGAGGACGATAACGAAGAAAAATTATCTCCAGCACCCGTGCAGCGGGGAGTTGAAGATACCGTCAAATGCCGGATACTGGAACCTTTCTGTTATCTGGATATGGAAGGGAGAAATCTGGAGAACATAGAAAAAGAAATCCAGATAAAAGAGGGGATTACGGCACCGGTTAAAAAAGGAGATGTCCTGGGGAAAGCGGTATTTATGCTGGATGGCGAAGTCATCGGAGAGACTGACATTATTGCCACTGAAAATGTAGAAAAAGCCGGATTTTTCGATTATCTCAAAAAAATCCTGATAATCCGGAAAAGCTGACGGGGGTGACGAAGGGAACATCCCCCGTCGCCGCCCGGACACTCCTCATCCCAGTATAACCACCTGGAATCCATCCATATGTAGTGTATTTCCCTCAAGCAGGAAATTTTCCATATTATTCATCAACACCTTGCGGTATCCGTCGGGCAGTTCCACATCCTGAGGTTCCGGCTGATAATTAGCCACTACCAACAGACTTCCCGATTCCCCATTTCGATAGAATGCCATCAGGTTGGTTTGTTCTTCCAGATACGGAACAAACTCACCGTAGACGATGGTTTCTCCGTACACAGGCGATTTCCGGAGGGACAGAAGATCCTTATACCAGTGATACAGAGAATCCGGCCGTTCGATTTGTTCAGCCGCATTGATTGTGGTATAGTTTGGATTCAGCTTCAGCCAGGGTGTGCCTGTAGTGAAGCCGGCCTGCGGGGAATCGTTCCACTGGAAAGGAGTGCGGGCATTATCCCGGGTAAAATGAGACACCACGTGTAGTGCTTCTTCCTCGGAAAGTCCCCGGGCAATTGCCTGATCATATTCATGTCGTGTGGTGCAGTCATCAATTTCGTCAATCGATGAAAAACTCACATTGGTCATGCCGATTTCCTGCCCCTGATAAATAAAGGGAAGTCCCCGCAGCATCACATTGACTGCAGCCAGCATTTTCTTCGCAGACTCGCTGTTACAGCTTTCCGGGAGATAATGGCTCACCCCACGGGGTTCATCGTGATTTTCAATGATATTTGAAATAAATCCGATATCCCCCAGACGTTTCTGCGTATCAAATGCACATTTCTTATAGGTGTCTCCCCATACACTGGTCTGGCAGGCATACCATCCATCCTCACTTTTACCGGCCATTGTCTCACTGAAATCAAACATCGAAGAAAAATGCCCGTCATTTCCAATGAAAGCATTCAGAGCGTCCTCCCGGTCAGAAAATACTTCCCCCACGGTAAATGCCTGATGCTTTTCAAAGGTCTCTATTTTCATTTCATGGAGAAAATCATCCAGCCCGGAAGCATCGTGGAGCATGTTCTGGACAGAGGTCAGCCCGTCCTCACGGTCTGCCGGATAACAGGTGTGAATATCCGGTTTCTTGATATTAACGATGGCATCAATACGGAAACCGGCGATTCCCTTCTCCAGCCACCAGTTGATCATCCGATACACTTCCTGGCGGAGCGCAGGATTTTCCCAGTTCAGATCCGGCTGCTTTTTGTGAAATACATGGAGATAATACTTATCCTCGTGTCCCGGAAGCTTGTCCCACACCGGACCGCCAAAATAAGACCGCCAGTTGTTGGGCAGCTTTCCGTCTTTGACATCTTCAATATAAAAATACTTACCGTAAGGCCCATCCGGGTCTTCGCAGGCTTTGCGAAACCATTCATGCTCGTCAGAACAGTGGTTGACAACCAGATCCATAACAATATACATATCTCTGGATTTCGCTTCTCTCAGAAGTTCCTCCATATCTTCCATCGTCCCGAAACGGGGATCAATATTCTGGTAATCAGAAATGTCGTAGCCCTGATCAGCCAGTGGTGAACAATAAATCGGAGACAGCCAGATAATATCGATGCCCAGGTCCTTCAAATAATCCAGTTTCCTGATAACGCCCCGCAAATCACCGATACCATCACCGTTGGTATCATAAAAACTTTTCGGATAAATCTGATAAGCGGCTTTCCCATGCCACCATTGTTTCTTTAACATAGTCAGTTCCTCCTGTAAATGTACTGTTAGATGTTACTTGGAAAGGGACGGAAACTTTCCAACGAATAACAAAAAGTATACTAAATGTAATGCAGAAAAACTAACGAAAAACTGATAAAAAAGTACGTTATTATGACTTTTTTGAAAATGCAGTCTTCCGATATTGCAGCGGTGTGGTTCCGGTCTTCCTGCGGAAGAGCCGCTGAAAATTTCCCATATTGTTAAATCCGCAGTCCAGGCTGATATCTGTCACAGGGCGTTCTGTATTTTCCAGAAGATAGATGACTTTGTTCAGCCGGTAGTCGTTCAGGTAATCAATAGGAGATTTTCCGATTGCTTTTTTGAAAAACCGGCAGAAATACTGTTCGTTCATATTGACAAGAGCAGACAGATCCTGAATATAGAGCTTTTCTCCATAATGCTGCCGGATATAGGCCAGAACTGTTTTGATTGATTCGATTCTCTGATTTTCCAGAAGCACATCACGGCACATCAGTTCATGCTCCATCATAATGGCGACAAACTGGAGCAGAGATGCCTTAATCTGCATCTGGGAAATGATATTGTTCGTATAAATCTGATCACCGGAGCCGCTCACCTGCTGGTTGCGGCAGAATGCATCTGAGATTTTTTTGTATTCTGCTGCCAGTACATCAAATACAGGGTGAGAACGGTCCAGTATTCGGGGAAACGTCAATTTTCCCTGAATAAGAGGCAGAAGAATATGTTCATCGATAGAATCATAGTTGTAAAAACGCAGCATCTGTGGGTCGAAGACAATAGCCTGTTCTTCATATTCCTGAGACACAGAACGGAGATCATGAAGTTCGCCCCGGTTGACAAAGAGAAAACATTCCTTATGTATTTCAAAAGATTCCATATTGATAAGTGCTTTGTATTTTCCGGATTTCAGGTAGAGAATTTCAATTTCCTCGTGCCAGTGATGCTTCACCTGAAGGCGTGTGAAATTACCGGTCGTAAGATAATAGGCACAGGGGAAAATACTGGTGCCGTGTGCACGGATTTCCCGTAAATTTTGTTTTTGTGAAGAGTCCATAAAAATCCTCCGTAGCTAAATTACAAAAACTCTGTATCAAAATATTATCATATTGGCACAGCAAAAGCAATTTTCTATGGATAGTAAAAAATAAAGACTCATACAATATAAGGGAGGGATTATGTGCATGTATATGAGAAAAAATCGAAATCCGGAAACATATTCTGTTCTTTGGTTTCTGCTGGGCTGCCTGGCGGCAGGAACAGCCGCCGGAGCAATTTTTGCCAATCTCACCTGGCCGGATTATGGTATGGAATCTCAAATGCCCGGGATTTATCTTGCGGAACAACTGAAGAAGAAACCGATAGCTTCAGGACAATATGTACGCTATCTGTGTGGCAGGAGACTGCCGTTTTTTCTGGTGATTGCTGTGAGCGGGCTTACCGGAATGGCACGGCTGATGACGGCTTTGATATTTTTTGTATTGGGGCTGTTTTTGGGAGCAGCCGGAAGTATGGCATTGCTGCAGCACGGAGTGAAAGGCTTCGGCATTTTCATAGCAGTCAATCTGCCCCATGGTATCGTATATTTCCTGGTATTACTTCGAATGATGGTTTCCGTCTATGAATGGAATGGAAAAATCATTCGTCAGGTGCCGGGAAGGATCAGATCCTATGTGACTATGGCTGTGATCGGACTCCTTTGCTGGATTGCGGGAATTTTTCTGGAAGCTTACGTCAATCCTATGATTCTAAAATATCTGCTGCTGTAAATATAAAATTGCCCCGGGGATTTTTACAAAATCCCCGGGGCAATTTTTTGATTTTTTAAAATTCTAGCACTTCTCTGCAATCGTATAAATCAGTTTCTCGGAGTCATCCCATCCCAGACAGGGGTCTGTGATAGATTTTCCGAATACATGATTGGCGCAGCCGATTTTCTGGCTTCCTTCCTCCAGATAGCTCTCGATCATAACACCTTTGACAAGGTTATGAATTTCCGGGGAAAGGCTGCGGCTGTGCAGTACTTCCTGAACAATACGAATCTGTTCTTTGTACTTTTTGTTGGAATTGGAGTGGTTGGCATCAACGATGACAGCCGGGTTCTGCAGATCGCGTTCATTATACTTTTCAAGCAGAAGCTGCAGATCTTCGTAATGATAGTTGGGAATGGTGTTTCCGTGTTTGTTGACAGCACCTCGAAGAATGGTGTGAGCCAGCGGGTTTCCGGAAGTCTCCACTTCCCAGTTCCGGTAAATAAAGTTCTGTTTTACCTGTGCAGCTACCACAGAGTTCAGCATAACAGAGAAATCTCCGCTGGTAGGGTTCTTCATGCCGGCAGGGATATCCATACCGCTGACTACCAGACGATGCTGCTGATTCTCAACAGAGCGGGCACCGATGGCCACATAGGAGAGAATATCGTCCAGATATCTCCAGTTTTCCGGATAAAGCATCTCATCGGCAGCCGTAAGTCCGGAAGACTCTACCGCATGCATATGCATTTTCCGAAGTGCAATCAATCCATGCAGAAGATCCGGTTTTTTCTCGGGATCCGGCTGATGAAGAATTCCCTTATAGCCTTCTCCGGTTGTACGCGGTTTGTTGGTATAGATCCTGGGAATCAGAATCAGTTTATCTGCAACTTTTTCCTGCACACGTGCAAGACGATCAATATATTCACAGACCGCTTCTTCATTATCTGCGGAACATGGACCGATAATAACAATAAATTTGTCGGATTCTCCGGTGAAAACTTTACGGATCATAGCATCCCGCTCAGCTTTTACTCTTGCAACTTTCTGAGTGACCGGATAATCTGCCTTGATTTCAGTCGGTGTAGGCAATCTTTTTAAAAATTCAATACCCATGGTGTTCTCCTCGTTTGAAAATTAAGATTATCTCTTTTGCATTTTAAAGCATTGTAGTGAAAAAATCAAGAGGTTTTTACAATCCCCATAGCAGTCAGTAAAAGAAAATACAGCAGTCCGCTGATACAAATGCCCGGCATCAGGCAGATGATAGCCGGAAATTGTGTACCCTGCCGAAGAAATCCAAGAACAGCTTTTCCGGTCGTGCAGCTGATCAGCAGGGCAGCCAGCGGCAGGAAAATCCATTGTATGGAAGCAATGAAAATGGGTATGCTTTTTGAGAGAAAATATAAATTCAGTAAAAACATAACAATCTGGCTGATCAGAAGACCGATCAGATACCCCTGAATCCCGTAACGGGGAATGGCAAATACCGCAAAAAGAATCCGAATCAGCAGACCGGCAGCATTTTGCAGAAAAGAAAGACCGGTATGCCCCAGCCCATTCAGAATACTTGACAGGGTAGATGTCAGATAGAGGAACGGGCAGAGAAATGACAGCATTCTCAGAAAAACACCGGCATCTTCATTGTGATAAATCATGGTTCCCAGAGAGGGACCAAAGGTAAAAAATACACCTGCACATAGAATTCCCAGCAGCAGACAGTATTTAATCGTCTTTTCTGTGGCCTCCTGTATTTTCTGATGATTCCCTGCTGCCTGGTCTCCGGCCACTGACGGAAGAAGCATGGTGGAAACGGCACTGGTGATGGCAGATGGAAATAAAATAAAGGGGAGAGCCATTCCGGTCAGGATTCCGTACACGCTGAGTGCCTGTGAGGAAGAAAGCCCTGCGATCTGAAGTCTGGCAGGAATCATGATGGCCTCGGCACTCTGCAAAAGATTCAGAAGAATTCGGTTGGCAGTCAGCGGAGCCGAAAGCTTTACCAGCTGCCGTCCGCACAGGCTTAACAGGGGCAAGTCCGTCCGCCCGGCTGCAGTTTTTTGAAAATCCAGTAAAATACAAATAGAGGACAGAAGTCCTGAGACAATTTCTCCGGCCAGAACACCGCCGGCTGCCAGCAGAGGGGTGGGCTCCATACCCTGTTGGATGAAAATCAGATATATCATCCAGGAAGCACCAACCCGGACAAGTTGTTCCAGAAGCTGGGTGGCGGAAGGAATCAGGGTTCTTTTCGATGAAAAATACCAGGCGTTGATACAGGTATGTAGTGTTCCCGCCGGTAAGCTGAAAGCAATCAGGTGCAGCAGGGGTGCACAACGCTGTTCTTTCAGGATGTGGAGACTGATAACCTCGGCATATCGTACAATAATCCCGGTACAAATGAGGGAAATTGCCAGTGAAATCCCTGTCCCTGCCAGAAAAAATCCTTTTGTTTTTCGGGAATCTCCGGCGGCAAGAGAGGAAGCACAGCATCGGGAAATTCCGGTCTGAATACCGGCGGCGGACAGGGAAAATGCAAATGCATAAACCGGAAAAACCAGCTGATAGATTCCCATTCCTTCTGCACCGATTACCCGTGAAAGGAATATTTTATAGAAGAAGCCGATAAAACGAGAGAAAAATCCGGCAAGTGTCAGAAAAAGTGCACCGGTAAGCAGAGGATGTTTTGCATTGTATTTCATAAAAACCTCGAAATGCTTTTAGATAAATATATGTGAAAGACGGACTTGACAGAACCGGGGAAGAGTGATATGCTAGCACCAGTGAAATCCCAGTAAAACACTAGGATATTAACCTCACAGGAGGAACCAGCATGAAGTTATCAACAAAAGGAAGATATGGCCTGCGAGCCATGATTGACCTTGCCTTATATAGCGAACAGGAACCGGTATCGATTCAGAGTATCGCACTCCGGCAGAACATGTCGGAACGGTATCTGGAGCAGCTGATGGCCAGTCTGAAAAAAGCCGGTCTGGTGACCAGTATTCGCGGTGCATCCGGCGGATATCAGCTGGCAAAGCCGTCCATTGGTATCTCAGTGGGGGACATTCTCAGGGCTCTGGAGGGAGATCTGAGAGCTGTGACCTGCAGTGCTGCCGGAGATGATGGCGGATGTGAGAATGCAGATCTTTGTGTGACCAGATATGTGTGGCAGCGGATCAACGAAAGCATCACACACGCAGTGGATACCATGTATCTGAATCAACTGGTTGAGGAAAGCAGAAAACTTAAAGAAAAAGGACAGACACAGCCTACAGGCTGTCAGGGATAGGAGGCTATAATTATATGAAAAAATTGATTTATCTGGACAATGCGGCGACAACCAAAACAGCGCCGGAAGTTGTGGAAGCCATGCTTCCGTACTTTACCGAGTACTATGGCAATGCATCCAGTATATATGAACTGGCCGGTGAAAGCAAAAAGGCCATGAATGAAGGACGTGCAAAAATTGCTGACGTTCTTGGCGCCAATGCAAACGAGATTTATTTTACAGGCGGTGGTTCCGAGGCGGACAACTGGGCACTGAAAGCAACCTACGAAGCATACAAAAACAAAGGAAACCACATTATCACTACCAAAATTGAGCATCATGCCATCCTGCATACCTGCGAATGGCTGGAAAAACAGGGTGCCAAAATCACATATCTGGATGTGGATGAGAATGGTATCATTCGTCTGGAAGACCTGGAAAAAGCACTTACTCCGGAGACCATCCTGATCTCTGTGATGGCTGCCAACAACGAAATCGGCTCCATTCAGCCAATCAAAGAAATCGGTGCCATTGCAAAAGAGCATGGTATTCTGTTCCATACCGATGCGGTGCAGGCATTCGGACAGCTCCCCATCAATGTGGATGAATGTCATATCGACATGCTCAGCTCCAGTGCACACAAGATCAACGGACCCAAAGGAATCGGCTTCCTGTACATCCGCAAGGGAGTGAAAATCCGTTCCCTGATCCACGGCGGCGCTCAGGAAAGAAAAAGAAGAGCCGGAACAGAAAATATTCCGGGAATCGTCGGCTATGGTGTAGCAGCAGAACGTGCGGCAAGAACCATGGAAGAACGTACCGCAAAAGAAAGAGAAGTGAGAGATTATCTCATCAACAAAATCGAGACAGAGATTCCATACTGCCGTCTCAACGGTCACAGAACTCTTCGTCTCCCGAACAATGTAAACTTCAGCTTCCAGTTTATCGAGGGAGAATCCCTGCTGATCATGCTGGATATGGAAGGCATCTGTGCCTCCAGCGGTTCCGCATGTACTTCAGGTTCTCTGGACCCGTCCCATGTACTTCTGGCTATCGGACTTCCTCATGAGATCGCTCACGGCTCCCTGCGTCTGACCATCAGTGAAGAAACCACAAAAGAAGATGTAGACTTTGTAGTAGAAAAAATCAAAGAAATCGTGGCAAGACTGAGAAGCATGTCTCCGCTTTACGAAGACTTTATCAAAAAACAGAAATAATTGGAGGAAATAAAAATGTACAGTGAAAAAGTTATGGATCATTTTCAGCATCCAAGAAATGTAGGCGAAATCGAGAATGCAAGCGGTGTCGGCACCGTTGGCAATGCAAAATGCGGTGACATCATGAGAATGTACCTGGATGTGGATGACAACGGCATTATTCAGGACTGCAAGTTCAAAACCTTCGGCTGTGGTGCAGCGGTAGCAACCAGCAGCATGGCAACAGAACTGGTAAAAGGAAAAACCATCCAGGAAGCCCTTCAGGTAACAAATAAAGCCGTAATGGAAGCTCTGGACGGATTGCCGCCGGTAAAAGTACACTGCTCACTTCTGGCAGAAGAAGCCATCCATGCAGCACTCTGGGACTATGCCGAGAAAAAAGGCATCAAAATCGAAGGCCTGACCAAACCAAAGTCTGACATCCACGAAGGCGAAGAGGAAGAAGAAGAGGAATACTAAAAAACAAAACGCCCCGGGGGAAACTCTGGGGCGGCTTGCTTTGTAATTCCTTTGAGGGAGGGGACGGAGAAGCTCTGTGATTTTCAGAATTTTCCGTCCACTTTCACAACTAAAAAGGAGGCAATACATGATTTCCGACTGTCATTTACATACATCATTTTCCACCGACAGCACCACCCCTGTGGAGTCTCAGGTTGAAAAGGCGATTTCTCTGGGTATGGAACACATCTGTATCACGGATCATATGGACATGGATTATCCGGAAGGGGAGTTCCAGCTGGACACGGACCGTTATGTGGAAAAAATTCTGGATATCCGTGAAAAATATAAAGATAAGATTGATATTTCCCTTGGAGTGGAACTGGGGCTGCAGGAACATTTGCAGGAAAGATTGAGCCAGTACATTGAAAAATACCCCTTTGATTTTGTCATCGGCTCCATGCATTTGATTTATGGAGAAGATCCGTATTATCAGGAAATTTTTAAAAGAACAGGAGACGAACAGGCATATCGGGAGTATTTTCAGCAGACATTGAAGAATCTCTACACGGCTCCGGTTATCGACACACTGGGTCACCTGGATTATGTGGTACGGTACGGGATTCAAAAAGATAAAGAATATTCTTACGAGAAATATTCTCATGAAATAGACGCCGTCCTGAAATTTCTGATCGAGCACCAGATTGCACTGGAAGTCAATACAGCAGGGCTTCGGATGCTGTCCTTTACCAATCCACACCCGGATGTCCTGAAAAGATACCGGCAGCTGGGAGGGGAAATGATCACCATTGGTTCTGATGCCCATACACCGGATGTGCTGGGGTATGGATTTAAGCAGCTTCCACAGCTGCTTTTGGATTGTGGATTCCGTTATTATACCGTCTTTAAAGGGAAAAAGCCCAAATATGTCCCGCTGCAATGAAAAGTTTTTGTGTATTTTTGAAAATATACTTGAATTTTAGAGATAAATTAGGTAAAATAATTCTAGGTTGATGTTTCTTTAACAATGTAAAGAACTCAATAATTTTATTTACTTTTTAGGAGGAATGAAAATCATGGCAGTAAAAGTAGCAATTAATGGTTTTGGACGTATTGGACGTCTTGCATTCAGACAGATGTTTGGAGCAGAAGGATTTGAAATCGTTGCAATCAACGATCTGACATCCCCGAAAATGCTGGCTCACTTACTGAAATACGATTCTACACAGGGAAGATATGCTCTGGCTGATTCTGTAACAGCTGGCGAAGATTCTATCACTGTTGATGGAAAAGAAATTAAAATTTACGCAAAAGCTAACGCAGCTGAACTTCCTTGGGGAGAAATCGGTGTTGACGTAGTTCTGGAATGTACAGGTTTCTATACCTCCAAAGCTAAAGCACAGGCTCATATCGATGCTGGTGCAAAACACGTTATCATTTCCGCTCCGGCTGGAAACGATCTGAAAACTATCGTTTACAATGTAAACCATGACACTCTGACAAACGAAGATACAGTAATCTCTGCTGCATCCTGTACAACAAACTGCCTGGCACCTATGGCTAAAGCTCTGAACGACCTGGCTCCGATCAAATCTGGTATCATGTGCACAATCCATGCTTACACAGGTGATCAGATGACTCTGGACGGACCGCAGAGAAAAGGCGATCTGAGAAGATCTCGTGCAGCTGCAGTTAACATCGTTCCGAACAGCACAGGTGCTGCAAAAGCTATCGGTCTGGTTATTCCTGAACTGAACGGCAAACTGATCGGATCTGCTCAGCGTGTTCCAACCCCAACTGGTTCCACAACTATCCTGACAGCAGTTGTTGAAGGAAATGTAACAAAAGATCAGATCAACGCAGCTATGAAAGCAGCTTCCAACGAGTCCTTCGGTTACAACGAAGACGAAATCGTATCCAGCGATATCGTAGGAATGAGATTTGGTTCTCTGTTTGATGCAACTCAGACAATGGTACTGCCTCTGGACAACGGAACAACAGAAGTACAGGTTGTTTCATGGTATGACAACGAGAATTCTTACACAAGCCAGATGGTAAGAACTATCAAACACTTTGGTAAACTGCTGAACGCTTAATTTGTTCAAAAGTAGACTCATCAGGGGTCCGGTCTGTATGGACCGGACCTCTTTTTATAACTCTGCGAAGGAGTTTTATATAATGTAAAGGAGGCAATTTCCAATGCTTAATAAAAAATCTGTTGATGATATCAACGTAAAAGGTAAAAAAGTTCTTTGCCGCTGTGATTTTAACGTACCGCTTCAGGATGGAAAAATCACAGATGAAAACCGTCTGGTAGCAGCTCTGCCGACCATCAAAAAACTGATCGCTGACGGCGGAAAAGTAATTCTGTGCTCTCACCTTGGAAAACCGAAGGGAGAACCGAAACCGGAACTGTCTCTGGCACCTGTAGCTGTTCGTCTGAGCGAACTTCTGGGACAGGAAGTAAAATTTGCAGCTGATCCGGAAGTTGTAGGACCAAATGCAAAAGCAGCTGTAGAAGCTATGCAGGATGGTGATGTTGTTCTTCTGGAGAACACCCGTTACCGTAAAGAAGAAACCAAAAACGGTGAAGCATTCTCCAAAGATCTTGCTTCCCTGTGTGATGTATTTGTAAACGACGCATTCGGTACTGCACATCGTGCACACTGCTCCAATGTTGGTGTAACTCAGTATGTTGATACCGCAGTAGTTGGATACCTGATGCAGAAAGAAATCGATTTCCTGGGCAACGCAGTAAATAATCCGGAAAGACCATTCGTGGCAATCCTTGGCGGTGCAAAAGTTTCCAGCAAAATCTCCGTAATCAACAACCTGCTTGACAAAGTAGATACCCTGATCATCGGCGGTGGAATGGCATATACATTTGCAAAAGCACAGGGTGGAACCATCGGAAAATCTCTCTGTGAAGATGATTATCTGCAGTATGCACTGGATATGATCGAAAAAGCAAAAGAAAAAGGTGTGAAACTGCTTCTGCCGGTAGATACCAAGATCGGTGATGATTTCTCCAATGACTGCAATATTCAGATCGTTCCTACAGGAGCAATTCCGGATGGTTGGGAAGGTCTTGATATCGGACCGGAAACCGAGAAAATATTTGCTGACGCTGTAAAAGATGCAAAAACTGTTGTTTGGAACGGACCGATGGGATGCTTTGAGATGCCGAACTTCGCACATGGAACAGAGACAGTGGCAGCAGCTCTGGCTGAGACTGACGCAACAACCATCATCGGCGGTGGAGATTCTGCAGCAGCTGTAAATATCCTGGGATATGGCGACAAGATGACTCACATTTCCACTGGCGGCGGTGCTTCTCTGGAATTCCTGGAAGGAAAAGAACTGCCGGGCGTAGCAGCAGCTAACGACAAATAGAATAGAAGTAACTACAATAAGACAGTTACGATATAGGACAGAAAAGAGGATAAGTAGCATGGCAAGAAAGAAAATTATTGCTGGAAACTGGAAAATGAACATGACTCCAAGTGAGGCTGTAAAACTGGTTGAAACTCTGAAACCACTGGTTCAGAACGATGAAGTTGACGTAGTATTCTGTGTACCGGCTATTGATATCGTTCCTGTAGTAGAAGCTGCTAAAGGAACAAACATCCAGGTTGGTGCTGAAAACATGTACTTCGAGGAAAAAGGTGCCTACACAGGCGAAATTTCCCCGAACATGCTGGTAGATGCAGGCGTTAAATACGTAATCCTTGGACATTCTGAGAGAAGAGGATATTTCGGAGAAACAGACGCAGACATCAACAAAAAAATGCACAAAGCATTTGAACATGGCCTGACCCCGATCATGTGCTGCGGCGAATCTCTGGAACAGAGAGAACAGGGCGTAACCATGGACTTCATCCGTCAGCAGGTTAAGATCGGATTCCAGGGACTGACAGCAGATCAGGCAAAAGAAGCAGTTATCGCTTACGAGCCAATCTGGGCTATCGGTACAGGAAAAACCGCTACTACAGAGCAGGCTCAGGAAGTATGCGGTAAAATCCGTGAATGCATCGCTGAAGTATATGATGATGCAACAGCAGCAGCAATCCGCATCCAGTACGGCGGATCTGTAAACTCCAAAACAGCAGCAGACCTGTTTGCTCAGGCAGACATCGACGGCGGACTGGTTGGAGGAGCTTCCCTGAAAGAAGAATTCGGACAGATCGTAAACTACAAATAAGATAGTCATGAATGCCACCAGATACATCGGATGATGCAATGTGTCTGGTGGCATATTTTGCCTTTACAACTTTTACAGGATGCACAAGAAACTAAGAACAGATTTCAGATAAGAAAATACAATCAGAAAAATAAAAAATATCCTTTATTTCCTGGGAATATGTGTTAAAATGAAACTGCATATTTAAGAAAAGAGGTAACGTCATGTCAGAACGTTGTATAAAAGCTGCCCTTCTCGGTCTTGGTACCGTGGGTACAGGTGTCTATAAAGTATTGAAGAATCAGGAACCGGAGATGGTATCCAAGCTGGGGGCAAAGGTGCAGATTAAAAAGATTATGGTCCGCAATCTGGAAAAGGCAGCAGCCAAGGTGGATGACCCGTCTGTTCTTACCAATTCCTGGAAGGAGATTGTGGAAGATCCGGAGATTGAGATTGTGATTGAACTGATCGGCGGCATGGAGCCGGCGAAAACATATATTCTGGAGGCTTTGCGGGCAGGTAAGCATGTGGTTACCGCCAATAAGGATCTGATTGCTTCCGAGGGAAAAGTGATTATGGATACTGCAGCGGAGTATGGAAGAGATTTCCTTCATGAGGCGGCAGTGGCTGGCGGTATTCCCATTATCCGGCCATTGAAACAGTGTCTTGCAGGCAATCACATTACAGAAGTAATGGGAATTGTAAATGGAACCACGAATTTTATATTGACCAAGATGAGCAATGAGGGAATGGAATTTGATGAAGCTCTGAAGCTGGCACAGGATCTGGGTTATGCGGAGAGCGACCCCACGGCAGACGTGGAAGGTCTGGATGCGGCAAGAAAAGTGGCTATCCTTGCCAGCGTGGCTTTCAACGCCCGTGTTGCTTTTGAAGATGTATATACAGAAGGAATTACAAAAATCACGTCCACCGATATTGAATTTGCCAAAGAAATGGGATGGACCATCAAATTGCTTGGCGTAGCGAGAAATACACCGGACGGCATTGAAGCCCGTGTTCATCCTATGCTGATCGAAAGCGGACATCCTCTTGCAACCGTCAATGACTCCTATAATGCTGTATTTGTCCAGGGTGATGCGGTGCAGGATGCCATGTTCTATGGAAGAGGAGCCGGAGAACTTCCCACAGCCAGTGCAGTTGTGGGAGATATTTTCGATATCGTCAGAAATATTCTGGCAGGCTGCTGTGGAAGAATCGGCTGTACCTGCTACAAGCAGATACCTGTAAAGAAAATAGAAGATGTCAGCAGCAAGTATTTTATCCGTATGCAGGTGGAAGACAGGTATGGTGTACTGGCCAACATTGCCAGTGTATTTGGCAACAACTGTGTCAGCATGGCACAGGTGATTCAGAGAAGAAAAAAAGGAAATATTGCTGAAATCGTAGTGATTACAGATTCCGTAGAAGAACGCCATCTGAAAGATTCTCTGGCAGTATTTCAGGGAATGTCGATCGTGAAACAGGTATCGGCAATCATCCGTGTGGCATAGCCTGACAGACCGGCTGTCGCAGTACAAAGATGACAGAAATATATGCAATGTAAGAAAAAAGTACCGAAAGAAATTTCGGTACTTTTTTCTTGCAATTACCTAAAAAACTGATATAATAACTCTATTGAATAAATATACATGAAAATGAATTTACTTTGGGGAGAATGTGATAATCCCCGGGGTAAAAGAGAGAAAGAGGAGGAATTAAGATGAAAAAGTTGATGGTTATGGCAATGGCCGGTATGATGGCAGTTTCTATGTTTGGCTGCGGCAGCAAGAAAACAGTCGAAGTTACCCAGGCTTCTGACCTGGCAGCTCTGACAGTAGGTGTACAGACAGGTACCACTGGTGATTCTTATGCAACCGATGAGGTAAAAGATGATTCCCAGATGAAACGTTATAATAAAGGTGCTGATGCGATTCAGGCTCTGAAAACAGGTAAAGTTGACTGTGTTGTTATCGACTCTCTGCCGGCACAGAAGTTTGTTGAGGCAAATGATGATCTGAAAATCATTGAAAATATCTGGAAGCCGGAAGAGTATGCGATGTGTCTGAAAAAAGGAAATGCTGAGCTTCTGGATCAGATGAATGCCGCACTGGCTGAACTGAAAGCTGACGGTACTCTGGACAAGATTATGAGTAACTACATCGGTGATGATCTGGGAAGTTTCGAATATGTGACTCCGGAAGGAACCGAATATCCGAACGGTAAACTGGTGATGGCTACCAACGCAGAATTTGAACCGTGGGAATACAAAAATGGTAATGATATCATTGGTATTGACCCGGATATCGTGCAGGCTATGTGCGACAAGATGGGATATGAACTGGAAATCAAAGATATGGCATTTGAGTCTATTCTGGCAGCCGTATCCAGCGGAAAGGCTGACTTCGGTGCAGCAGGTATGACTGTTAATAAAGACCGTAAAGAGAGTGTTGATTTTACAGATACTTATGCAAATGCTTCTCAGGTTGTTATTGTGAGAAAATAGCACGCTAAAAAATATGGGGTCAAAGGTATTTGGCCCCGTCACCATCATAAAGGAGAAACCATATGGCATATTTGCAGCATCAATTTGAGCGGTATTTCATTGACAATGGTGCCGCTTCCTGGTGGCTGACAGGTTTAAAAAGTACACTGCTGATTACCGTGATCGCTCTGGCAATCGGCGTAGTTCTGGGATTTACGGTAGGAATTATCCGGTCTGTCCACGAACAGACCGGCAAGCTGAAGCTGGCAAACTCTATCTGCAAGGTATACCTCAGCATCATCCGTGGAACACCAAGTATGGTACAGCTGCTGATCTTCAACTTTATCATTTTCGCATCTGTAAGTCTGAATGAAATATTTGTGGGCGGAATCGCATTCGGTATCAATTCCGGTGCCTATGTGGCGGAAATTGTCCGTTCCGGTATCATGTCCATCGATAAAGGTCAGATGGAGGCCGGACGGAGTCTGGGCCTGAGTGCGGGAAAGACTATGCAGCTGATCATCATCCCACAGGCATTCAAAAATGTACTGCCGGCACTGATCAATGAAATGATCGTACTCTTGAAAGAGACAGCAATTATCGGATACATCGGAACGACTGACCTTACCAAGGCAGCCACACTGGTACAGAGCCGTACCTACAGTGCCTACGTTCCGCTTCTCACAGCAGCTTTATTCTACTGGCTCCTGGTATCCATTCTCACATTCTTCATGGGTAAGGTAGAGAGGAGGATGCGAAAAAATGATCGATGAAAGAGAAGTATTGATTGAAGTGGATGCACTTCGAAAAAGCTTTGGCAGCAATGTGGTTCTGGATGGCATCACGACGGATATCCGCAAAGGAGAAGTGGTTGTAATCATCGGCCCGTCCGGTTCCGGAAAATCCACCTTTCTGCGGTCACTGAATCTTTTGGAAAAACCTACCGGTGGTCGGATTCTGTTTGAAGGTGCCGACATCACCGATCCGAAGGTAAACATCGACCGTCACCGTCAGAAAATCGGAATGGTATTTCAGCAGTTTAATCTGTTTCCTCACAAAACCGTGAAGGAGAACATTATGCTTGCCCCTGTCACCCTCAAGGTAATGACTCAGGAGGAAGCATCAAAAAAAGCAGATGAGCTTCTGGCCCGCGTTGGTCTGCCGGACAAAGCAGATTCCTATCCGGACAGCCTGTCAGGCGGACAGAAACAGCGAATCGCCATTGCCCGTTCCCTGGCCATGAACCCGGACGTCATGCTGTTCGATGAGCCCACCTCGGCTCTCGACCCGGAAATGGTAGGCGAAGTTCTGGAAATCATGAAAGAACTTGCCGAAACCGGAATGACCATGGTGGTAGTAACCCACGAAATGGGCTTCGCCCGGGAAGTTGCCACCCGCGTACTGTTCGTCGACGAAGGAAAAATACAGGAAGAAAACACGCCGGAAGAATTCTTCCGGAATCCAAAAAATCCCCGCCTGCGGGAATTCTTGTCGAAAGTTTTATCTTGAAAGGAGATAAGACTCCCACCTCTATAGGTGGTGAGTTGCAACAAATTAGTCTTGGTGGGAGTCCAATCTCCTTCCAAGATAAAGCCTCCGGCGGATTGCAGAGGTGCGCAGATGTATTATGTCATGCAAAGCATGACGCGCACCTCGCAGCAAGTACGCCGAGGCGTACTTGAAAAAA
>JALERM010000156.1 GCA_022764165.1 Eubacterium sp.
CTGACTGAAAGAGAAACAACTGGATTTGCATTTGAAGGAAAGAAAGTGTTCATAGCATGACGTGCACCTCGCAGCAAGTACGCCGAGGCGTACTTGAATTAAAATAATACAAACAGGGAGGAAAAGAGAAATGGCAGCAGAACAATGGGTGACAGGTATTCAGCATATTGGAATTTCGACTTCGGATATTGAGAAAACAGTCCGATTTTATGAGAAACTGGGATTTTCCACGGAACATACTAATGTCGTTCCGTCAAATGAAGCAAGGGTGGCATTCCTTCGCATGGGTAATCTGGTGGTTGAGACCTATGCAGAGGGCGGAAATGGTCTGGATGGTGCAATTAATCATTTTGCACTGGATTGTACAGACATAGAAAGTGCATATACATGTTAAATCACCCCGGGGATTTTTACATTATCCCCGGGGAAATCATTAAGTAATTTGTCGAACATTTTTGGTTGTAAATATCAGTACTTCATGTTACGATAAAAATACAGATATCTGGAAGCTATTCACATCTTGGGCGTTTCGCCAAATTTCCAATATTATCAAATTATGCTATTACGGATGCAAAATATTTCTGTTAGTATTTTTGCTTGACGATTGCATATGAAATTATTATAATATAAATGCAATGCAATGGTTTGCGTCCGTGAGGAAAGAGAGGACTAATTGAAGCAGGATGTAAATGAAAAATATTATTTAAATGACAGGAAACGTATCGCAGATCTTATAAACGGATATTTCTTCCATGGGATTCAGTGTATAGCCCCGGAGGATGTAGAGGAGGGTGGTACACAGCTGCTCTATCAGTCAGAAGCGTATCCTTTGAATAACTCAAAAGACAGTACGCCAGTCCATTTAGAACATGATCTTTTACATAAGATTATCCATGGAGCAAATTATTTTGTTTTCAGTGTGGAGGAACAGAATTATCTGGATCCGTCTATGGTGCTGCGTTCGCTGGATTACACGGTGGGACTGTATATGAAACAGAGACATGAGATACAAAAGTATCTTTGGATTGGTCAGATTCAGATGGATTACAAGGGACTTGTCAAAGAAAAACTGTCAGGTAAGCTTGGTGGTATTGCCGCATTTCTGGCAGGAGAAAAGCTGGAAAAAATGGAGATAGTTGATGCCATTGAAACAGCAGTGCATTTGCATCTGACGGAAAAAATGGAGACAGATATTCTGGATGCACTGGCGGGGTATTTGAAAGAATCTGTGATGGGACAGTCCCCTGTCCTATCAGAAGAGGAATAAACTAAGAGTTTTTATGTTGATTTCAAAATTGATTATATACGGAAAAGCATTACCGAGCTTAGACAATTTTGTAATCTTAAGAAGATTACTTCGCCTTGCTTTTTATATTTTTGCATGATAGTATTATCCTGTAAATGGAAAGTCTGATATTCAAGTACGCCTCGGCGTACTTGCTGCGAGGTGCGCGTCATGCTTTGCATGACACGATACATCTGCGCACCTCTGCAATCCGCCGGAGGCTTTATCTTCTTTCAAGATAAAAGTCTGCAGAATCAGCAGGAGGTATGTATGGCAAGAACGGTAGGAATCGGAATACAGAGTTTTGATAAAGTGAGAGAAAATCAATACTTTTATATTGATAAAACTTCTTTTATAAAGGAATGGTGGGAAAGCGGGGACGATGTGACGCTGATCACCCGCCCGCGCCGTTTTGGAAAGACCTTAAATATGAGTATGGTAGAGGAGTTTTTCTCAGTTGATTACGCAGGACGGGGAGATTTGTTTGAGGGTCTTTCTATCTGGGAGGAAGAAAAGTATCGCAAGATGCAGGGAACATATCCGGTGATCAGCCTGTCTTTTGCATCCGTGAAGGAGAGAGACTATCAGGCAACAAAATCCAGAATATGTCAGCTTATTACAGATTTATATATTAAGTATAGTTTTGTAAGAAAAAGTGACTGGATGACAGAAGCAGATAAAGATTTTTTTGATTCTGTCAGCACAGATATGCCGGAAGTAGTGGCAACGATTGCTATATATAAATTGTCAAATTATCTGTATCGCTATTATGGAAAAAAAGTAATCATTCTGCTGGATGAATATGACACGCCGATGCAGGAAGCATATGTGGACGGATTTTGGGATGAACTGGTGGGATTTACCAGAAGTATGTTCAATTCCGCATTTAAGACGAATCCCTGGCTGGAACGGGCCATTATGACGGGGATTACAAGAGTGAGTAAGGAATCAATATTCTCTGATCTGAATAATCTGAAAGTAGTGACGACAACGTCTGATGAATATGCTGAATCTTTTGGTTTTACAGAGAAAGAGGTATTTAATGCTCTGGATGAATATAGATTGTCTGAGAAAAAGAAGGAAGTGAAATGCTGGTATGATGGTTTTATTTTTGGAAGTCATGAAGACATCTATAATCCATGGTCTATCCTGAATTATCTGGATACCGGTAAATTAGCAACATATTGGGCTAACACCAGTTCCAATAGTCTGGTGGGAAAACTCCTTCGGGAAGGGAACCGAAGGATTAAAGAAAAATTTGAAATATTATTAAAAGGAGAATCCATACAGTCACCAATTGATGAACAGATTGTGTATAATCAGCTGGATGGAAACGAAAGGTCAGTTTGGAGTCTGTTTCTGGCAAGTGGATATTTAAAGGTGCTATTTTATGAAAGTTATCTTGATATTCCGGAAGGAACACAACCCCAATATGAGCTTGCACTTACAAACTTTGAAGTAAGATTGATGTTCCAGAATATGATCAGTAGCTGGTTCTCGGAGGTGCAAACTGACTATAATGATTTTGTGCAGGCATTGTTGCTTGGTGATAAGAAAGCAATGAACGCATATATGAACCGTGTTGCATTAAATACCTTCAGTTATTTTGATACCGGGAAACGTCCTTCAGGAGAAGAACCGGAGCGTTTTTATCATGGGTTTGTGCTTGGGCTGATTGTGGATCTTCAAAGGTAGTGTTTTTTTACGCTTTTTCAGTCAAACTGCCTCTCTAATTGCCGACTCGTTAGCCCGCTGACCTGTTGAGTGCATGCGCTTGTAGTCCACATCGAAGTCACAGTCCCTCTCTATGAGTTTGTAGATGACGGTGATTATCTTGTTTCTCAGATTGTTGTAGACCAGTGCCACAGGCTTTCCCCTCGATAGGGTGCGGTTGAAATATTCAGCAAAGACGGGGTTTGACCTTGATGCCGACCGGGCCGCCATGCTGAGCAGCGACTTGATCTGGCGGTTGGA
>JALERM010000138.1 GCA_022764165.1 Eubacterium sp.
TTTAATGACCAGGACATCTACCTCCATGGGTTTGGTACTAAGCTGATGTTCGTTCTCAAAGATCAGGTTTTCCTTATCTTCTTTCAGCTCAATCTGAATCCCTGCATAAAATGCAGGATGCCATTGAAATACTTCTTTTTCGACTGGCATTTCTTTCATCTGCATTCCTCCTTATGATATTGCAGGAGGATTCTTTTTCGAAAACTCCTGCCGTGTAATGGAAATTAAGCATGAATTTTCTAAAAGAAACAGAGAGATTCTCTGTATATGAAATGATTTCCAGATATTCAAAGCAATGCTTTGATATAGAAAGAATAAAAAGAAAATATGCTTTGTTTGATTATAACAGACATCAGAAGATTTGTAAATGATAAATTATAATTTGCAAATTTCGACAGGAGACAAGTGAGGGATGACCGGTCACCCCTCTCCTACTTGGAAGATAACCATGCTCCGAGCAGCATAAAGACCAGAGCGATAAAAAAGTTAATTCCGGGAATTTCCTGGAATATGATCAGAGACAGGAAGACACCTATAAAGGGTGCAATCGCATAATAGGCACTGGTTCTGGATGCTCCGAGAAGGCGCTGTGCGTAAACGTAAGTGTAGATACTAAGACCATAGGCTATAAATCCGAGCAACAGAGTACATGGAATGCTCCAAAGTTCTTGAATTCTTTCACCTATCATAAAACCGATCGCCAGTGAACCGCCTCCTGAAAAAATACCTTTAAGCAGAACAATTTGCAGGGGATCCTTTGAGGATATTTTTCTTGTACAGTTATTTTCCAGCCCCCAGCAACAGGCAGCAAGCAGTACCAACAGGCTTCCTTTGGTAAAATGCAGGCTGCTGATATCTTCGAAGGAGAGGATCAGGCAGGACACTGTAACGAAAATAATTCCAAGCCATAATCTTGGGGAGATTCTCTCTTTGAAAACTAATAAGGCAATAAATGCAGTGGCAGCAATTTCAAAATTATTAAGTAATGATGCGTTGGCAGCGGTTGTCATGGATAAGCCAAGTAACAGACAGATAGGTGCTGCAATATCCAGGATAATCATGGCAATTGTAAATGGCAGCTCAGTTCTTGTGAGTTTTTCTTCCAATCCACTATGTCCGGACATTTTACGCAATATAGCTATAACAGCTGTTCCAAGACCGGCACCAATATAAAGAAAACCTGCCATCAGTGTAGATGGCATAGAATTAAGCAGTATTTTTGAAAATGGTGCATTGACTGCATAAAGTGACGCTGCCAGTATGGCAAGGAAGATTCCCCTGGTATTTTTCGTAACCATATTATTTCTCCATTCAAGATAAAATGTTTGTTAACAAACAAAATGTTTGATATAATTATCCTATCCTACCGATAGAGATAATACAATAGACGATGAGACAGTCTTGTCTCTTACGGAACAAAAATAGAAAATTGTTTGGGAGATATTATGATGGATAGAAGACAGAAAAAATCAAGGGAAGCAATTTTTAATGCATTTAGCATACTTTTGGAAAAAAAGCCATTTAACAGTATCACTGTACAGGAGATCATCGAGGAAGCAAATGTGGGAAGAAGCACTTTTTATGCACATTTTGACACAAAGGATGAACTTCTCCGTGAAATGTGCACAGAGATTTTTGAGCATATTTTTTCACGTGAATTATCTTCAGAGTATTCTCATGATTTTTCAGGAACGGCCCAGGGACTTAAGGAAGAACTGACACATTTACTGTATCATTTAAAGGATAACAGGGGAAATATTGTGGGATTATTTAAAAATGAGAGCAGTGAGATGTTCATGAGATATTTTAGAGAATATCTGGCCGAGGTATTTTTGCAGTTCCCGGAGTATATCAGGGACGATATTCCGCAGGACTTTACATTAAACCATTTGACAGGAAGCTTCACAGAAGCTGTAAAATGGTGGATGAAAGGCGGAATGAAAAGTGATCCAGAAAAAATTATATCATATTATCTTAATGTAATATAGGAGCTTGTCTTCTGGGAAAAAGAGGAAGAATTCTCTGCCCAGGTGAGAGTTTTTGTTCGTGAAAATGCGACAGATTATGTCCATTATGAAACGATTTCATTTATGATTGCGGATCTGTTTCAGAAGATAGACAGGGGAGAATGACCAAAGGCATTTATGCGGTAAATACTTGTATGAGAGAATACTGTTTTGCAGAATTTTCTCATACAAGTATTGTTGTTACTTTTCATACTTCTCAATGATACAATGATGCTCTTTTGTCTTGCTAACATAACTGATTCCAACCAGAAGAATTTCTCCCGTGTAATAAAGAATCGAATCAGGATATTTTTCGTCCTTAATCTGCTTCAATGCTGTCTGAGCATTTTTGTTCCACTTGAGTTCAACAACAAGAGCCGGATAGTATTGTTTATATTCTGGTTTTGGAATAAATACAAAATCAGCAAATCCGCGTCCTGGCGGGAGTTCCCGAATTGGTTTGAAGTAATATTGTATGGTACTGAGGTATGCAATGGCAAGGACACTGCTGAGGGAATTTTCATTATTGTACTGAATGGATGAGGTGTATTCTGTGTGAATTTTTTCAATCCCCGCAGCAACCTCTTCACTATTCATATCCAGTGTCGAATTCAAAAGTTTTTCCGATTCCTGTTGAAAGGAAATCAATTCATTCCACTTCATGCTTTCCGTTGCAGTGGTAAGTTCCTGCCTGATTTCTTCGTTAGGTATGAAGGCCGTCTGATTTATCTGATTGTATCCAAGATATCCCAAATGAATCAGATAAGTGAGAACATCATTTTTATTCATAAAACTCACAATGTCGTTTTTGAATGTTGTGGTATTAACCCTAACAGCTGTTCCGGACAACATTTCAATAATTGCTGTCTTCAAGCCATCAAAGTCCATGTTGATCAAGGGGACAACTGTCTCATAGGAACCAGTCTCTGACCAATAGCTTCTGAATTTACCTTTGAGCATTGCACTCACAACGGCCTTGGGATTATACACCTGATAATCTTCCAAAAGGTAACCATCGTACCATAACTTCACCTTTTCAAAGTCTTTATTGTACTTATTGCATAGTGCTTTGACTTCTTTTTCCGTAAAGCCAATATACTGGGCAAGGTCGGTTGCTTCGAGCATGGTGAATTCATCGAAGTTATTCAGGGCAGACTGAGTTTTCTCTTTTTTAATGGGCAGAATTCCAGTCAGATAAGCCAGCTGAATGTACTTGGTTGGCTCCACTCCCTTGAATAAGCCTCTAAGGAAATTGATATATTCTTCCTGAACTTTTTGATTGGCGGCTTCATCTCGAATCAGGACATCCCACTCATCGATGATGATAATGAATTTCTGACCAGTCAGCGTATGAATGCGTGACAGAGCCTCAGGTAATGAGTTGATCTCATCAGGCAAAGTATTCGGATAGTATTGTCTTAATTCCTCAATCGTTTTCCCGGTAATATATGAAACCACTCGTTCCGCTCCACCGGCGGGTTCCAGGCACCACTGAACATCGAGATGTATCACATCATACTGATTCAAATGCATCTTAAAATCAGGGCTTTTACTAATCTCAAGGCCTGAAAACATTTCTTCTGAATCACAGCCTTTACTATAATAGGCTGTAAGCATATTTGCTGTGATAGATTTTCCAAAACGCCTTGGCCGGCTGTTGCAAATGTAGCCTTGCAGTGTATTCATCACCTTGTTGGTATACTCCAACAAACCCGTTTTATCTACATAGATTTCCGAATTGAGTGCAACCTGAAAAGCACCATTTCCAGAATTAACGAATGTTCCCATACATGATACTCCTTTCCGAAACTGTAACAAAACCATCCAATGTAATTCGATTTTATCATTGACTCGGAGAAATAGCAAGTTTATTGAGGAGTGACCAGTCACCCATAAATGATAAATTTTAATTTGCAAATTTCGACAGGAGACATGTGAACAGTAACCCCGCTATACATGCATCAGTTTTTTCCGAAACTGAGAAGGCGAACAGTGGTTATACATCTGAAAACTCCGATTAAAATTACTGACAGAAGAGAATCCCGAGGCCAGTGCAATATCAGTGATTGAGATTTTGGAATCGGTCAGCAGTTCTTCTGCGTGGCGGATACGCTGGCGTGTGAGGTATTCTTGGAAGGTTATTCCTGTAAATTCTTTAAAAAGTCTGGAAAAATGATATTTACTGAATCCTGCGATTTCTGCAGCCTGTTCAAGTGTCAGATTTTCCCGAAATGAGGTATCGATATACTGACAGACCTTTGTGAATTTTTCCATGTATTCTCTTCGGGAGGAAAAGGATACATCGGTAAATCGAGGAGTATGTTCGAAATTATGGCGTACTAGCAGAAGAACAATCTGAATAACAGCAGAGGATACCCAGGCATCGGCCAGATAATTACTTTTTTCAGCCTCCCGGATGATTTCCTTGAATTTTGCAGACGCTTCCTGAAAGAGTTCCGGACAGGAAGCCGGCGTAAGGCAAACAGCTTCCGGTAACAGCAGCAGTGCGCTTCCCATACCGGGTATAGAATAAAAAAGCGACAATGGTGCCTGAAAAATCAAGCGCTTACCGGTGGCAGGCGCCTGCAGTGAATGAATTTCCCCACTGTTGATAAATAACAGATCAAGGGGATTTAGTGTGTAGCACTCATTTCCTATTACGGCCTGATAGCCGTTTTCTAAAGGCATGATAATTTCAATACTTGTATGCCAGTGTGGCGGATAATCTTCAGTCTCCTGATTTTTCATCAATCGAAACTGTGAAGAACCATATGCAATCGTTTCTTTCATTCCTTTGAGATCTTCAATCATAGTAAAAGATAATCCCTTTCAAAAATAGCAAAATATAAGAAAAGTATAGCAAGAATTAATAAGGAAAACAATAGATTCTTTTTTATAATAGAAAATGAACAAAAAAAGGAGATTACTTATGGCTAAAACATTTAGAGAACGGGCGGAAGAACTTGTAGCACAGATGACGCTGGAGGAGAAGGTTTCCCAGACACTTCACGGAGCGGCAGAAATCGAGAGACTGGGAATTCCCAAATATAACTGGTGGAATGAGGCACTTCACGGAATTGCCAGAACGGGAACAGCGACATTATTTCCACAGGCAATAGGTCTGGCTGCATCTTTTGATGAAGAACTGGTTGCGGAGATGGCTGATATCATTGCCACTGAAGGACGTGCAAAATATAATATGCATGTGAAATATGGTGACAGAGACATCTATAAAGGTTTAACATACTGGGCACCTAATGTAAATATTTTCCGTGATCCGCGCTGGGGAAGAGGTCATGAAACGTATGGTGAGGATCCCTATCTTACATCACGCCTGGGCGTGCGGTTTATTCAGGCACTTCAGGGAGATGATCCTGTATATATGAAGGCAGCAGCCTGTGCAAAGCATTTTGCTGTACATTCCGGACCGGAAGGAGAGAGACATTATTTTAATGCTGTTGCATCCAAACAGGATATGTATGAGACTTATCTGCCGGCATTTAAAGCCTGTGTGCAGGAAGGAAAAGTAGAAGCTGTGATGGGTGCATATAACAGGACAAATGGAGAACCATGCTGCGGCAGTAAGACACTTCTGCAAGATATTTTGAGAGAAGAATGGGGATTTGAGGGGCACGTTGTCAGTGACTGCTGGGCAGTGCGTGATTTCCATGAAAATCATCATGTAACAAATGCACCGGTGGAATCCGTAACGATGGCTATGAATCACGGTTGTGACTTGAATTGTGGTTGTACATACCCTCATCTGGTTCAGGCAGTACGTGAAGGAAGAGTTGATGAAAAACGAATCAATGAGGCGGTCATCAATCTTTTCACCACACGTATGAAGCTTGGTATGTTTGAAGAACCGGGAACAGTTCCATTCGATAGTATTCCTTATACAGAAAACGACACACCGGAACATAACCGTATAAACGAAAAGATTTCTGAAAAAACTCTGGTTCTTCTGAAAAATGAAGGAGGACTTCTTCCTCTGAATAAGAATAATATGAAAACCATCGGAGTCATCGGGCCAAATGCCAATAGCAGAGCAGCACTTGTGGGTAACTATGAGGGAACTGCTTCCCGCTATGTAACAGTTCTTGAAGGAATTCAGGATTATGTAGGCGATGATGTTCGTGTCATGTACTCGGAAGGATGTGCTTTATTTAAAGACCGTGTCTGTGTTCTCTCAGAACCAAACGATCGTCTGGCTGAAGTGAAAGGCGTATGCGAGGCCAGTGATGTGGTTATTGTCTGCCTTGGATTGGATGCTACACTGGAAGGTGAAGAGGGTGATACAGGAAATGAATTTGCCAGCGGTGACAAACCGGATCTGAACTACCCGGGGCTGCAGAATGAAATCCTCAAAGCGGCATATGAAAGTGGAAAACCGGTGGTTCTCGTTTCATTGACCGGAAGTGCTATGGATCTTAGCTGGGCTGACGAGCATATTCCGGCTATCGTACAGGCATGGTATCCTGGATCAAGAGGTGGAGAGGCTGTGGCACGTCTGTTGTTTGGAGAGTGTTCACCAGAAGGTAAACTGCCGGTAACCTTCTATCGTTCCGTGGAAGAACTGCCGGAGTTTACGGATTATTCCATGAAAGGAAGAACTTACCGTTATATGGAACAGGAAGCGTTATATCCCTTTGGCTATGGACTGTCATATACAGAGTTCAGTCTGTCAGAACCTGAGATTACAGTTTACGAAGGAGATAAGGTGTCCGAAACAGGAATCATTAGAAAGGGTACAGGAATGACTGTACGGACAGTGATTCGAAATATCGGTAAGATGGCCGGAGGAGAAACCGTACAGGTTTATGTAAAATCCTGCTGTGACGGAACTCCAAATCCCCAGTTAAAGGCTTTGAAAAAGGTATTTCTGAATCCGGGCGAGGAGCAGAAAGTCGTTCTGACTTTAAAACCGGAAGCTTTCGAACTGTTTGATATCGATGGCGCTGCACAGATTCTATCCGGTGAATACTGTGTTTATACAGGCACTTCACAGCCGGATAAAAGAAGTAAGACCCTGACAGGAAAAGGTGGATTTGTCAATACATTCGCAGCTGAAGTGTAAAACTGTGGTCTGGAAAGGGGCATGGGAAAAGTGATGAGATTATCTTCATTAGTCAGTGACGGGATGATTCTCCAGAGAGATGTAGAAAACAGTATCTGGGGATATGGTGAAAAGGGAAGAACGGTAGAACTGTCTTTTGAAAATTTTCAGGTTAAAACCATCTGTGGTGATGACGGATACTTTGAACTGATGATACCGGAAATGCCTGCCGGCGGTCCGTGGGAGTTCAGGATGACAGATGGGGAAGAAGAACTTGTGATTCATGATGTACTGTTTGGTGATGTATTTCTTCTGGGAGGGCAGTCTAATATGGAACTGCCAATTGAGCGGGTGATGGACCGGTATGCAGATGAAATTCTGCATACTTCAGAGGATGAAATCCGCATGTTCGAAGTCCCCAAGGAATATGTGTTTGGAGAAAAACGTCAGGAATTGGAAAAGGGCTGCTGGATTAAAGCGAAAGGAGAAGAACTGCAGCTGTTCAGTGCTGTGGGATATTTTGCTGCAAAAGAAATTCATGACAGGGAAAGAATACCGGTTGGACTTCTGCAGACTGCTGTGGGAGGTACACCGGTGAAATCCTGGTGCAGCGAGGAGACTGTTACAGCTCTGGGTTATGATGCTGCGGAGATTGAAGAATGCCGCCAGAAAGGATATCCGGAAGCGACCATCAAAGCGGAAGAAGAAAGAGAGCTTTGGTGGAGAAAAGAGGCGTTGAAGGAATCCGGTGTGGATTGTGCTACAGATAGTAAGGGCAGTTTTTGTATTCCGGGATTCTTTGAAAATACTGTGTTGGATCAATTTTATGGCGGATTGCGCTTTACAAAAACCTTTGTCCTGGATGAAAAAGATGAACCGGAAAAAGGAGAAGCTATTCTTTATTTCGGTGCTATGATTGATGCAGATAAGATTTTAATTAATGGCACATTGATCGGTGAGACGGAATACCAGTACCCACCCAGAATTTATCGGATACCGGAGGGAATCCTTCATGCTGGAGAAAATATCATTGAAGTAAAATTGATGGTTTTCAGACAGGAAGGAGGCTTTGTACCTGGAAAGGTGTATGAACTTTGCTTTGGCAGTAATCTGGAGAAAAAGGTTTCTCTTTCCGGTGACTGGAATTATGAAATCATCCACCGGATGGAATCGCTGCCGCAGATGACATTTTTCCAGTATAAAGCATGTGGACTTTATCAGGGAATGCTCTATCCCATCAGAAGATGGAAAATCAAAGGATGTTTCTTTTATCAGGGTGAATCCAATACCGGGCGGCCGGAAACCTATGAGGAGGAATTTGGCACGATGATCGAGGAATGGAGAACCCTCTGGCAGATGCCGGATATGCCGTTCATTTTCGTTCAGCTGGCAGGATTTTCTGATGGCAAACTTTATACGAACGGCATACAGTGGGCAAGACTTCGTGAGGCGCAGAGAAAAACAGCCGGTTTGCCGTATGCCATGATGGTACAGGCTTATGACCTGGGAGAATACAACGATCTGCATCCTACCGATAAGAAAACAGTCGGCGTACGTGCAGCACTTGCGGCAGAAACATTGATTTATGGCAGAAACGTATCATACCGAAATCCGGAGCTTGCTGCAGCCATTAGAAATACTGGAAGTATAAAGTTTGTTTTTGAACCGTCAGGCATTGTATTGCATACAGAGAAAAGAACTCCGGATCTGAAAGAAGTACCGGGAGTTTCTCTGCGACAGGATAAGAATGAACCGGTCAGAGGTTTTGATATTATTTGTAAAGATGGAAGCCGTAAGGCAGTTGAGGGAAGACTGACAGGAGAAAATACTGTCGAAGTATCCATAACGGAAGACGCCGCTGGAGTATCCTATGCATGGAATGACTGTCCGTGGGAAGCAAATTTATACAGTGATGAGGAATTGCCGGTAGTTCCTTTCCAGATTATATTTCAGGAGATACCATAAGAAATGAAAATATTTGATGGTGGGTACTGTGTACCTTTTCTGGTAGAGGAAGATGCTTTTGAAGGTGTAAAAAGGATTGCCGGGAAGGTTGCCGGAGACATGAAACTTGTCTCCGGTATAAAACCAGAGATTTTATCTCGCATAGATGATGGTGTGAGAGAACTTATATTGTTTGCAACCATCGGGAAAAGCAGAATTCTGGATTTATTGATAGAAAATGGAAGCATTCAGCGGGAAATGATTGAAGGAAAACGGGAAGTATACGGAGTCCGGGTGCTGGAGGGAGAACATTGTCTTGGGGACTTAGAAGGAATTGGCAGGGTTGAAAAAGCTCTTATCATTTACGGCAGTGATAAGAGAGGAACGATTTATGGGATGTTCCAGCTCTCAGAATGGATGGGTGTCAGTTCTCTGGTGTTCTGGGGAGATGCAAAACCTGTTCACAAAGACGCCATGTCCCTGGATATTTCTGTGGAAATGATATCCAAAGAACCTTCTGTCCGTTATCGTGGTTTTTTCATCAATGATGAATGGCCATGTTTTGGAAACTGGACATTTCATCATTATGGCGGTTTTACAGCAGAGATGTATGACAAGGTATTTGAACTGCTTCTGAGGCTTAAGGGAAATTATCTCTGGCCCGCCATGTGGACCTCTTCCTTTGCTCTGGATGGTCCGGGTGCGGCAAACGAAGAACTGGCAGATATTTATGGGGTGATTATGGGAAATTCCCACCATGAACCATGTCTGAGAGCCGGTGAAGAGTGGGATATCTATCGTGGTGCAGACAGTGTCTATGGCAATGACTGGAATTATGTCATAAATAAAGAAGGTCTTCTCCGCTACTGGGAAGACGGATTAAAGCGGAGTGGAAAATATGAGAATATCATCACTGTGGGTATGCGTGGAGAGCGTGACAGTACCATGGAAGGACCCAAAACGCTGGAGGAACATATTGAACTTTTAAAGGACATTATCAGGAACCAGAAATGTCTGATTAATCGCCGTGTGCAGCGGGAAAATGGAAATGTCCCCATGCTTCTTGCTGTTTATAAAGAGGTGGAAGAGTATTTTTATGGCAGTAAAGAGATCCCGGGTTTGAAAGAATGGGAAGGTCTTTCTGATATTATTCTTATGTTTTGTGAAGATAATTTCGGTCATATGCGTTATCTGCCCGATGAGACAATGAAAAAACATCAGGGTGGTTTCGGGATGTATTATCATCTTGATTATCATGGCAGTCCAGTCTCTTACGAATGGATTAACAGCACTCCGCTGACTGCTATCTGGGAGCAGATGACACTTGCTTATGAACATGGAATCAAAGATGTCTGGATGGTTAATGTGGGCGATTTAAAAGGAAATGAATTCCCGTTGTCTTACTTTATGGCACTTGCGTATGACTTTGACAGGTGGGGAA
Source organism: Eubacterium sp. (assembly GCA_022764165.1). GTDB lineage: Bacteria > Bacillota > Clostridia > Lachnospirales > Lachnospiraceae > Oliverpabstia. The sequence goes on from JALERM010000138.1 coordinate 10,448, forward strand.
GCACAGCACCAAATCAAACCAGAATGTTTACAGAACAGTGGCTTGGCATCCAGTTTGGCAGTGTGATTTCTAAGCGGCAGTGTAAAGAGCTGGAGGAGGTATTGACGAAAGGTACAGAACTGATCAGCAGGTGCAGGCCTGAAGCACTGAGAACGGAAACCTATCATCCATATCATTATGGCGAGGCAGACAAAGTGCTTCAGGAGACAGAGATTCTCAGAGAAAAACTGGACAGACTGGAACAGGAACTGCCTGCTGAAAGCCTTCCCGCATTCTACAGTATGATTTATGATAATCTGACAAAGGGAATCAATCTGATTCAAATGCAGATTTATGCAGGGAAAAATCATCATTATGCGAGACAGGGGAAAAAGTATGCCAATTATTTTGGTGAAAAGCTGTCAGAATGTATCAGGCAGGACCAAACACTGACAGACCTTGCCATGAAGCGATGGAACGGGAAATGGTATGGCATGGGCATGGGAAGTCATGTGGGATTTCGTAAATGGAATGAAGATGGCTGCCGATATCCGGTGAGAATGTATGTGGAACCTTTTGGAAAACCTCGCCTGATGGTTTCACGTGCAGATGATGACAGAATCCTTGTGAAAAATTATGGGATCTGTGAATCAATGGAAATCCGAGATTTTCTCTATGCGGGAAATCGTGAGGTCATCCTTGAAGTGGCGAATGACGGTGAAGGCTCTTTTCTCTGTGAAATAGAAGCAGAACCCTGTAAATGGCTGAAACTGGAAATGAGCAGCAGAGAGGTAAAAGATCAGGAAATTCTCAAGCTGATTTGCTGCCCGGGTTTATTGCCTGAGGATGAAGAAACTTGTAATGTGAGAATTTCTGATGGTGATGCAGTGGTGGAACTGAAAGTGTACGGAAAAAAAGTGAATATCGATGATGTTCCGGAAATGACATTCTTTGAGAATGATGGTATGATTACTGTTTTGGCAGAACATTTTGCCGGATGTACACAGGGTGCCGTTCAGGTACTCAGGGATTATGGGCTTTGCCAAAGTGCTGTCCGGGCAGTTGTGGTGAATGCTGATGGGAAAGGAAGCGAAGAAAAAACGGTTATCTCCTATTATTTGATGGCTGAGGAAGATGCTGTATATACAGCAGAAATCTGGACATCACCATCAAATCCTGACGTACCTGGAGACCATCTGTCTCTTGCGGTGAGAAATGCAACAACAGGTGAACTATGGAAAAAGGCAGACACCGTTCCAGAGAACTATCGGGCGGGAAATCCGGATGATGATTTCTGGGCTGCGGGTGTCATAGAACAGGTTCATAAAACCTGCGTACCGATTTATCTGCACAAAGGATTCAATGAAGTGCAAATAGAACTTTTAAGCAAAATTCCTGCTGTAGAAAAAATTATTTTCTACAGGGAAGGCACCACCCCCCGGATCTCATGTATGGGTCCTGCAGAAAGCTGGAAGAGATAGTGCTGGATGTTTGAGACATGATATGGTATGATAGCCACAGGAGGGCAGCGTATGAAGAGACTGATTGTTAGATTAGAACATATTATGAATGACTTTAACCTGAAGAAAAAGCTTCATATCCTGTATATCTACTGTATGTTGATACCACTTATCATTACAGACAGCGTCATCTTATTTATAGTGGTTCAATCCGAGAGAGTGGAGCAGCGGCATGTGATGGAAAATGATGCAAGTGCTGTTATTTATAATCTTTCCCGGGAAGTGGAAAATGCCGCAATGAAAGCAAAAAATATTTACATGAACGAGTATATCGAGGAGTTTCTGAACCGGCAGTATGAGACTCCTCTGGATTATGTGACGGGGCATCAGGCTTTTGTGAAGAATTCACTGTTTGAGACCAGTATGGGTACGGATAATACAGTGGTTACGATTTATGCGGACAATGATACCATTATCAATGGCGGACATTTTATCCGGCTGTCTGATGTGCGGGAGACAGAGTGGTACAGGCATTTACAGGAATCGGGAAATAATTCGGTACTGTATTTTTATTATGACCAGTGGAAAAGTCCTGCAGTGCAGCCGCGGCGCAGTGTGCTGTTTATCCGGAAGTTGAATTTTTTTGGTCAGGACAGCTGTGAAAAAATAGTGACAATTGAAATGGATTACAGCAGTCTTGCACGCAATCTGGATAATATGAATTACGAGTCAGAGGTCTATATATGTAAAGATAATCAGATTTTGCTTTCTAATAACGGATACAATCAGCCAGGGAGGCCTTTTAGTGAATGGAAGGAAAGTATGAATGCGGATTATCAGAAGGAGTATCATGCATATGGAGAAAATCTGCAGATCGCGGTCTGTAAAAGAAGTGGTGGGATACGGGCACAGATAGGGAATCATATGCTGTTGATTGTTTTTCTGGTGTTGATTAATACGGTGATGCCGTGGATTCTGATGCGGCTTATTAATCGCTCTTTTACTGCCAGGGTAGAAGAATTGAGTAAAGCATTCGATCACGTAGATGCGGATCATCTTCAGGAAATTCCGTATGTACGGGGGAAAGATGAAATAGGCAGTCTGATGCTCAATTATAATCACATGGCATCCCGCCTGAATGATCTGATTCAGACGGTGTATAAAGATCGTCTGAGAGAACAGGAGATGGATATTGCCAGACAGAATGCAGAACTTCTGGCACTGCAGAGTCAGGTGAATCCTCACTTCCTGTTTAATGCCCTGGAGAGCATCCGGATGCACAGTATCTTAAAGAAAGAGTATGAAACTGCGGATATGGTGGGAAAACTGGCCGTGATGGAACGTCAGAATGTGGATTGGAGTACAGATTTTGTCAGAATGAAAAAGGAACTGGAATTTGTGGAGGCATATCTGGGACTTCAAAAGTATCGTTTTGGAGACAGAATTTCCTATGAGCTGGACATAGAACCGGAATGTGAGGATATTCAGATTCCAAGACTGACTTTCGTAACTTTTGTGGAAAATGCATGTGTACACGGGATTGAGAGTAAAACAGCTTCCTGCTGGATTTTTGTCCGGGTTTATCGTAAACATGAGGATATCTGGATCGAAGTGGAGGATACCGGAAGAGGTATGGATGAGGACAAAGTGGCTGAAATAAAGGAAAAGATGTGTAATGCAAGCATCGAGAAACTAAGAGAAAAGGGGCGTGTAGGTATTATCAATGCCTGCCTCAGATTGAAAATGATAACGGATAACAAAGTGTGTTTTCATATAGAGAGTGAAGTGGGAATCGGTACTACTATTCAGATCAGGATGCCGATAGACTCTCTGGATGATAGAATACAGATGCACAGATAAGACTTCAACAGGGGTCTTGGGAATGGAAAAGAAACAAAGGAGATAAGAACATGCTGCGGGTTTTGCTGGTTGATGATGAACCTTTTATTGTACAGGGACTTATGGTGTTTGTTGACTGGGAACAGGAAGGGTATGAGATTGTATATACTGCTGCCGATGGAGCAGAAGCACTTACATATCTGAAAGAGCATAAGGTGGATCTGGTCATTTCAGACATTAAGATGCCGGTAATGAGTGGACTAGAACTTTTGGAGACAATACGCAGAGAAAATATTTCAGATGCTTATTTTATAATTTTAAGTGGTTACAGCGATTTTTCCTATGCACAGCAGGCAATTCGTTATGAATGTATGGAATATATTTTGAAACCGGTGGAAAAAGAGGAACTTTTGGGTGTACTGCGCAGAGTAGCCAAAGTGTCAGAAGCTGCCAGGGAAAATGAAAAGAAAAAACAAAAGCTGGAACATGAGTATCTGACCAGAAATATCATTTCACTTCTTCGCGGAAAATACGACCGGGTTAATCTGGAATATATAAAAAGTCATATGAATCTTTCAGACAGTGTCAGATATGTTTATTTGGAACCCTATAATATAGGAGACATGTCCGAACAGGAGGATGGGGAATACCGTCTGATTCAGAGAAAACTGTATCAGGCCTGTCAGGATTTCCTGAAAGAAGACAGCAGTCACTGTTTCTTTGATGTGTCCTGGAATGAGAAGAATTACGATATAGGTTTTATTTACTGTGATTATATGGCGAAGAACCGGGCAATCAGTGAAGTTGAGTATCTGAGCGACTTTCAGGAGAGTCTTGAACTGGCAATTCAGCGTCCTGTAAAATTGCTGGCGGGTAAAAAAGTATCAGACATTTCCGGACTCGCAAAATCCTATAGTACCGCCTGTGTATTGAACTCTCTGGAAGCATTTCGTGCAAAAAAGAAAATGTATTTTTATGAAGAAGAGGTACAGATTCATAATGGGGGTATTATCCTGTGCAAACAGAGCCTGGATGCGTTGATATCAGCCATTGAGCAAAACGATAAGATACAGATCCGTAAATGTGTGGAAAATCTGTATGAAGAAATGCGGCAGATGGGACTTGCCGCAGATACAGTCAATCTTAACATTAATTATTTCCTGTTTCAGCTGATTTATCTGGCAACCGAGCAGGATGATTGTGTCGATCAGAAAGAAATTCTACATTTCATTGGTGAAAGTACATTTGAAGAGGGAGTCACCAGAGGCAGCAGTGTGCATATGGTGCATTTTGCTCTGGAGTATGCAGAATATCTGGCTCAGCTTCGCAAAAATATTTCCAGGGGAGGCGTACTTGGAGATATTGAGAAAGAAATACGCGAAAATTATGCAGAGAATCTTACTTTGAGAGAATTGAGTAAAAAGTACTATGTGAACAGTGCTTATCTGGGACAGATATTCCGGAAAAAGTTCGGACAGTCATTTAAAGAGTATCTGAATAACTATCGGATGGAGCAGGCAGTTCAGAGACTGTTGTATACCAGTGATAAAATCTATCAGATTGCTCTGGATGTGGGATATAAAGACTGCGATTATTTTATTAACCGTTTTATTGCGGCAAAGGGATGCACACCTGCAAAGTTCCGCAGACAGGGCGGAGTATTGAAAAACTGAGAAAATGGAAGAAATTTTCCAACTGAAAAAAGACAGGATAAATGATAGGGTTCTATAATTTGTCCTGTCTTTTTGTATGCTTTGTCCGGTTGAGGTTTTTTTTGTAGAAGGTACAATATAGTTACTTGATAAGTCGTATTTGTTCTGCAGACGAATAGGAAAATATTTATAGTATCAAAAGAAATAGGAGATGGGGTCTATGAAAAGAAAATGTTTAATATCCCTTATGCTGTTAGCGGCGGTGTCCATGGCGGCCTGTGGGAAAGCAGAAAAAGAAACAGACACAGGTGCAGAGTCATCTGATGGCGAAGTAAAAGAATTTACTGCATTCTTTGCAGTTCCCGGTTCAGAAATCAATGATGATAATGAAATTCAGCAGAAAATTGCTGAGATTACAGGTGCAAAATGTAAAGAAACATGGCTTACCGGACAGACTGCTGAGGAAGCTGTAGGAACCTTGATCGCCGGTGGTGAGTATCCGGATATGATTGATGGTGGAGATGGTATGGCTCAGCTCTATGATGCCGGTGCCTTGGTTGCTTTGGATGACTATATTGATCAGTATCCGAACATTAAAGAGTTCTTTACAGAGGAAGAATGGGATAAAATTCGCCAGGAGGATGGACATATTTACTGGATTCCACAGTTCAGTAATATTTACGGTGAGGAAAAAGCAACAACACACAATGATGAAGCATTCTGGATTCAGACTCGAGTTCTTGAATGGGCAGATTATCCGGATATTCAGACCATGGATGAGTATTTTGATCTGATTGAAAGATACAATGAGGCCAATCCTACAATGGAAGATGGTACAACCAATATTCCATACACAATCCTCTGTGATGACTGGCGTTATTTCTGTCTGGAAAATGCACCTCAGTTCCTGGATGGATATCCAAATGATGGAAGTGTTATAGTAGATACGGAAACCTTGCAGGTCATTGATTATAATACAACACCTACAGCTAAGAGATACTTCGGAAAATTGAATGAAGAATTCAAGAAAGGTATTGTAGACCCGGAATCCTTTACACAGACTTATGATGAATATATTGCAAAACTTTCCACCGGACGTGTGCTGGGAATGATCGACCAGTGGTGGGATTTTGCATATAGTGTAAACGATGCACTGAAACAGCAGGGGCTGGGTGAACAGGGCTGCAACTACGTTCCGCTTCCGATTACAATTGAAAGAGGAATTAAAAATCAGTGGCATAACTCCGGTAGTGTTCTGAATGTTGCCACCGGTCTTGCTATTACAACAAGCTGTGATGACGTGGAAGGTGCACTTCAGTTTGTGAATGATCTTCTTTCTCAGGAAGTACTGGATCTGCGTTCTTGGGGCGTAAAAGGTGTTGACTATGAAGTAGATGAAGATGGTAAATACTATAGAACTCAGGAAATGAGAGCTCAGGCAGCTGATACTGCTTATAAAGCATCACATATGTGCGGTTATTCTTATTTCCCAGGGTATACCGGAACAAGCCGTGATGGAATCAACGCAATGTCTCCACAGTTCCAGCCCGAAGAATTCTATGATGGACTGCCGGATGATGTGAAAACATGTTTCGCTGCCTATGGTGCTGAAACATATGTAGACATGCTTGGAACCAGTGAGGCTCCGGGACCATGGTATCCAATGTATTCTTTTTCAAGTTCTATGACAACAAGCACACCTGGTGGTCTTGCATGGACAAAGATGGGAGAAATCAAGCATGAATATCTTCCTAAAGTAGTAATGGCATCAGATTTTGAAGATGCATGGGATGAGTATATGAGCGTATATGAAAAATGTAATCCTCAGGATTTCCTGGAAGAAATGCAGGCAGAACTTGATCGCAGAATGGAAGAAGCCAAGAAGTATCAGTAGAATATAAGTGAATAAATCGGGCAGATGTCGGTTTCGGTATCGTGTGACAGACCGATTCATCTGCCCTCTCTTTTTAGGAGGAGACTATGGCTGCTATAGAAAAAAGAAAAAAAGAAAAAGTAACAGAAATGAAAGTGAAAATCACTTGGAAAGAAGTAAAAAGACAGAAGGCTCTGCTGATCTGGTCCGCCTTTATTGTATTGTATGGTGTGATTTTCTGCTATTTGCCATTGGGAGGATGGCTGATGGCTTTCCAGGATTACCGTCCCAAGGATGGACTTCTGCATTCTCAGTTTGTAGGATTGGCAAAGTTCCAGCAGTTATTCTCTGATGCCACCTTTATCCGTGTAATTCGAAATACACTGGCTATGGGCGTGCTCAACCTGGTAGCAACCTTCTTTATGGCAATTTTATTTGCTATTTTGTTGAACGATGTAAAATCTCAGGGTGGAAAAAAAGTAGTGCAGACAATCTCTTACCTGCCGCACTTCCTGTCCTGGATTATCGTAACTGGTATTCTGCATGACGCACTGTCCGGAACGGGTATTGTGAATGAGCTTCTTTTGAAATTCGGTATTCTTGATCAGCCTCTGAATTTCTTCGCTCATCCAAAATTCTTCTGGCCAATCGTGGCATTTGCTAATGTATGGAAGGAAACAGGATGGAATGCCATTATTTATCTTTCTGCAATTACATCCATTGACCCTTCCCTTTATGAAGCGGCCAATATTGATGGGGCCGGAAGATGGCAGAGAATCCGCTATATTACATTACCGGGAATCCGTCCGACTATTATGATTCTTCTTTTGATGAATGTAGGTAACGTATTAAATGCAGGTTTTGAAATCCAGTACCTGTTAGGTAATGGTCTGGTACAGAGCGTGGCACAGACAATTGATATTTACGTATTGAAATGGGGTATCAGCCAGAATGACTTTGCAATTGGTACTGCGGCAGGTATCTTCAAGAGTTTTGTCAGCATCGTGCTTGTTGTCATCGCCAATGAGATTGCAAAACGGACCGGTGACGAGCGGCTGTTTTAGGAAAGGAGAAATCAGACTATGGAAAAACTTCACAAAAGGAAACAAACATCGGTTGGGGATACCATCTTCGTGATATGTAATACCCTGTTCATGATTCTATTCGTGCTGATTACACTATATCCGATTCTGAATACAGTGGCAATTTCACTTAATGACGGTACGGATGCATTGAGGGGTGGGATTTATCTGTGGCCCCGAAAATTTACCTGGAAGAACTATCTTACCGTTTTACAGAAAGATAACCTGTTGACAGGTGCTTATATTTCTGTGGCAAGAACAGTAGTTGGAACTTTGCTGGCCCTGATTGCCAATGCAATTCTGGCATTTATCGTCAGCAGAAAACGTTTCCTGTTCAAAAAACAGTTGTCACTGTTCTGGGTTATTACCATGTATGTAAACGGTGGCATGATTCCAACATTCCTGCTGTACAAAAACCTGGGAATGACAAACAGTTTCTGGGTTTATGTAATTCCTGGTATGTTCAGTGCCTTTAATATGCTGGTTATCCGTACCTATATGAACGGTCTTCCGGAGAGTCTGGAAGAGTCTGCACAGCTTGATGGTGCCGGATACACAACGATTTTCTGGAAAATCACTTCACCGCTGTGTAAACCGGTGTATGCGACCGTAGCTTTGTTTGTGGCAGTTGGTCAGTGGAACTCCTGGTTCGATGCCATGCTGTACAACCGTATGAGCCAACACCTGACAACCTTGCAGTATGAGTTGATGAAACTGCTTTCTTCCGTTACCAATCAGGGTAATTCTGCAGAAGCTATGAAAAATGCAGCAGGTGCAGTTACTCCAACATCTGTACGTGCAGCAGCTACCGTATTGACCATGTTGCCGATTATCTGCCTGTATCCGTTCCTTCAGAGATACTTTGTAGCCGGTCTGACCATCGGGGGAGTAAAGGAATAAGGAGTAAAGGAATAAGATAAAGATGGAAAAGGGTGCCGTTTACACAGGAATTTATCCAAATATATTCGAATTAGCCGGATATGAGAAAAAGGAAATAGAAAGTAGATTAGATCAAATATTTCAGACTCTTTTTTATGGGAGTGATGAGGAAAGAATTTATCATCCCGTCGGTTGTGATCTTGGATACATAGAGGATACCGGTAATCTGGATGCACGTACGGAAGGCATGTCTTATGGCATGATGATGTGCGTGCAGATGAATAAAAAAGAAGAGTTTGACAGGATATGGAAATGGGCAAGAACCTATATGTATATGGCTGAAGGTGAAAATGCCGGATATTTTGCATGGTCTTGTGGAACAGATGGCACAAGAAACGCTGATGGCCCGGCACCGGACGGAGAAGAGTTCTTTGCAATGGCATTATTTTTTGCCTCACATCGCTGGGGCGACGGAGAAGGAATTTTTGCTTATAGCGAAGAGGCAAAAAAATTGCTGCATACTTGTATTCATAAAGGAGAAAACGGAGAACCGGGACGTGCCATGTGGGATTCCAAGAATTACCTGATTCGTTTTATTACTGAAGTGGATTTTTCGGATCCTTCCTACCATCTGCCTCATTTTTATGAATTATTTGCACAGTGGTCCTTCGAGGAAGACCGTTCTTTCTGGAAGAAAGCGGCGAAGGCAAGCAGGGATTACCTGAAGAAGGCATGTCACCCTGTGACCGGCTTGTGTGCAGAATATGCAGAGTATGATGGAACCCCCTATACAAAAGGGCAGAATATCTGGGGGAGACATGACTGGTATTACAGTGATGCCTATCGTACGATTGCTAATATTGCTCTGGATCATGTCTGGTTTGGAACAGATGAGTGGGAAGTGGAAGAGGGAAGACGTTTTCTGGAATTTTTCTGTGAGACAGCAGGAGAGGAACATCAGGATGGGATTTTTGCCATTGATGGTACGGTAATCCCCGGAAAAGCTTTGCATCCGGTGGCCATGACAGCAGTGAATGCACAGGCAGGATTGCTGGTACAAAATGAGCATGCCCTTGCCTGTGTCCGCAAGTTTTGGAATACACCTCTGCGTACAGGAAACAGAAGATATTATGATAATTGCCTTTATTTCTTCGCTTTTCTTGCATTAAGTGGAAATTATAGAATCTATTAACAGGAGATATTATTATGCATTATGCTAACAATCCAATTTTACCGGGTTTTCGTCCTGATCCTTCCATCTGCAGAGTGGGAGATGATTATTATCTTGTAACATCAAGCTTTGCTTATTTTCCTGGTGTTCCTGTTTATCACAGCAAAGATCTGGCTAACTGGGAGCAGATCGGTCATGTGCTTACCCGAGAGTCACAGCTCCATCTGGAAAATGCCGGACATTCCAGGGGAATCTATGCACCGACCCTAAGGTATTTTCAGGGACGCTATTACATGATTACAACAAATGTTTCACATCGAGACAATTTTATTGTAACTGCTGAAAGCCCGGAGGGTCCCTGGTCTGATCCTTATTATCTGGATGAAGATGCTCCGGGGATTGATCCCAGTCTGTTCTTTGACGAAGATGAAGATGGAACAGTTCATTGCTATTATGTAGGAACAAGACCAAACCAGAAGCACGGAGTTCGTTATAATGGGGACTGGGAGATATGGGTTCAGGAACTTGATTTGAAGACCATGGAGCTTATTGGTGAAAGCAAAAAAATCTGGAAAGGTGCCATGCATCATGTGATCTGGCCGGAAGGACCTCACCTTTACAAAAAGGATGGTTATTATTATCTGATGAATGCTGAGGGAGGTACAGGACCAAATCACAGTATGACGATTTCCAGAAGCAGAAGTGTGTGGGGACCATATGAGGGCAATCCCAATAACCCTATTCTGACTCATCGTCATCTGGGAAATGATTATCCCATCACTGCTGTGGGTCATGGTGATCTGGTGGACGATGGCCATGGAAACTGGTATGTGGTTATGCTGGGTTCCAGAAAATGCGAAGGCTATGTAAATACAGGTCGCGATACATTTCTTGCGAAAGTGACATGGGAAGATGGATGGCCTGTTGTGAATCCGGGAGTCGGTATGCTGGAGTCGGTAGTCGAACTTCCGGGAGATGGGGCAGAAATGAAACCTGAAAGCCAGGTATACCATTTCTTCGAGAAGAAACTCCCGATGGAATGCATGACTCTTCGGAAGCCTCTTTGGGAAAAATACGATCTTTTCCAGAGAAGTGGATATCTGAGACTTCCGACTTTGCCGCAGACATTAAATGAAACATCCTGTCCTGCTTTCGTTGCTGTAAGACAGAAGGAATATCTGTATCTTGCATCTGCGGGAATAGAGTTTTCCCCCTGTGTAAATGGGGAGGAAGCTGGTCTTGCCATTCTGTGTGATGAGACACATCATGTTCGGTTTACCAAAATGATGTGTGACGGTAAGGTGCAGCTGGTACTCAATCGTCGTCTGGGTGACAAAGAAGAAAAACTGGCTGCTGAAGAAATCGAAGACGGATTTGTAACTCTGGAAATCAGAGGCAGAGGACAGAAGACAGATTTCTACTATAAAGTTCAGGGAAAAGAAAAGATGCTGCTTGTTTCTGATGTGGATATGACAGGATTGAGTACTGAACTGGCGGGCGGTTTTACAGGTTGCTGCCTGGGAATGTATGCATCCTCTAATGGTGAAATTTCAGAAAATCATGCGGACTTTGCATGGATGGCTATTGAAAACCAGTAAGAGTATCCGTTATAATAATTAAAGATTCTAAGCTGTGTACCCGGAAATTCCAGCGGAATTTCCGGGTACTATTATCTTGAAAAGGGTGTCATGTTATGCAAAGCATGGTGCACCCCTCATAGCAGGTACACCGAAGCATACTTTAATTTCTAAGAGAGGAAACGGATATATGAGAAAGTACTGGAAACTATGAAGCAAATGCTTTGATTCCGGTTGATGAGTATTGGGATGAATATCCGAATCTGCGCAGTTATTTTACTGATAGTCAGTGGGAGCTGTTAAAACAGGAGGATGTGAAAGAATGTTTGTCAGCGTATGGATGTAATGACTATGTAGATATGCTGGGAAATCATGATATACCGGGAGAGTGGTTTCCCGTGTATGCCTATGCGGATATTCTGACAACAGGTTCTGAGGCAGGACTGGTATGGAAGAAAATGGATCAGGTTAAACGTGAATATCTGCCGCAGCTGGTTATGACAGAGGATTTTGATTCTATCTGGGAGAAGTATATGGAAAGTTACGAATCCGTTCATCCGGAGATATTTTTTGCAGAAATGCAGAAAGTAGTGGATGAGCGGATGGGAAACAAAAGTGAATGATGACAAGGAGACTTATACAATGAAAAATTTTTACAATCCATTAATTGGCATGGACTATCCGGATCCTGATCTGATACGCGTGGGGGATACCTGGTATATGATCAGTACAACCATGCACTTTATGCCGGGGGGTGAGATTCTTCGTTCTTATAATCTGACAGATTGGGAGCGTGTGGGTTACGTTTTTGATGATCTGGATCATACACCGGCACAGTGTATGGAGAATGGAGAAAATATTTACGGACAGGGTATGTGGGCAGCATCCCTGCGGTATCATAATGGCATATTCTATGTGTGTTTTGTTGCCAATGATACCCATCGAACTTATCTGTATCAGTCAGAAAATATAGAAGGGCCGTGGAAAAAACAGTATATCGAAGGATTTTACCATGACTGCTCTCTTTTGTTTGATGATGACAGAGTTTATATTGTATATGGAAATACACAGATTTATATTACAGAATTAACTGCTGATCTGAGCAGACCGAAACCTGGAGGATTGCACAGAAAGATAATTGAGGATACAGGAAATGTGCGTCTGGGATATGAAGGAGCTCATGCATATAAAATTAACGGTAAGTATTATGTATTTCTGATTCACTGGCCCAATGGCGGAGCGGGAAGAAGAACAGAAGCATGTTTTGTTTCAGATAGTCTGGAGAGTGAGTTTATCGGACGGGATATACTGGATGATGATCGGGGATATTTCAATTGCGGTGTGGCACAGGGGGGAATTGTAGATACACCGGAAGGTGAATGGTATGCCTTCCTTTTTCAGGATTCTGGAGCGACAGGGAGAATCCCGATTCTCGTTCCGGTAGATTTTACTCATGGATTCCCGGAATTTGGAAGTAATGGAGAAATAGTAGAACCGATTTTACTGAGGGACAGAAAACCGGAATATGTATACGAACCCCTGACTGCGAATGACAAGTTTCAGTATAAAAAGGAAGGTGGAAAAATATCGATTCATAAAGCATGGCAGTGGAATCATGTGCCAGATTATCGTCTGGTTGACTGTGATGAAAATGGAGGATTAAAACTAACTGCCGGTTCTTTGTGCCAGGATTTGTGTGAAGCACGAAATACATTAACGCAGAGAATGATCTGGCCCGGGTGCCGTGCTTCAGTTGTAATTGATGGGTCTGATTTAAACAATGGTGATTATGCTGGTATCTGTGCACTTCAGGGTTGTTATGGAATGATTGCAATAACACGTGAGGCAGATCAGTATTATCTGGTTATGCGTGCCGGGAGTCCTGCTGATGACAGTCGATATCCTGTCATCCAAAAAGGTGAAAACCCTGAGGAACATGAGAGGGTTAAGATGGATTGCCCGATTGCTCATCTGGAACTTTCTGTTGATTTTTCTGATATGAAAGATATTGTAGTTTTTCGATATTGGAGTCATGGCGAGTGGAAAAGATTAGGGAGCGTACATAAATTGTATTTCAAGCTGGATCATTTTACAGGGTGCAGAGTTGGACTGTTTTGTTATGCCTCAGAGCAAACAGGGGGAACTGCAGTGTTTCATGATTTTACATTGCAGAATTTATGTATTGACAACCGATACCAGCCTTAGTATTATTACTAATAAGTAGAGATAAATTGATTACTTCTACTTATAAGTATGGCTAATCAATATTTATGAGCAAAGGAGACAAAAAATGGCAAAAGTAGGAATTGTTATGGGAAGTGATTCTGATATGCCTGTGATGAGCAAAGCCGCAGGTATGTTGGAAAAATTAGGCGTAGACTATGAAATGACCATTATTTCTGCACACAGAGAGCCGGATGTGTTTTTTGAATATGCAAAGACTGCAGAAGAGAAAGGATTTAAAGTGATCATCGCAGGAGCAGGTATGGCTGCCCATCTGCCAGGTATGTGTGCCGCTATTTTCCCGATGCCGGTTATCGGTATTCCGATGCATACAACTTCACTGGGAGGAAGAGATTCTCTGTATTCCATCGTACAGATGCCGACGGGCATTCCGGTAGCAACTGTTGCAATCAACGGAGGAGCTAACGCAGGTATTCTGGCTGCCAAGATTCTGGCTACTTCTGATCCGGAACTGCTGGAACGTCTCAAAGCTTATTCTGAGGAAATGAAGAATGAAGTAGTTGCCAAAGACGCAAAGCTTCAGGAAGTTGGATATAAAAATTATGTAAAATAGGAATGGTCCGGGACAATGCCTCCCGGCAATTTCTGATGACAAAGATGTGTACCGTGGTGCGGAAAATGGAGGATACTATGGATTATAAGAAAGCTGGAGTAGATATCGAAGCAGGCTACAAGTCAGTGGAACTGATGAAAGAACATGTAAAGAAAACCATGCGTGAAGAAGTTCTGGGAGGTCTTGGTGGATTTTCCGGTGCATTTTCTCTGGCAAAGATTAAAGAAATGGAAGAACCGGTACTGTTGTCCGGTACAGACGGATGCGGAACAAAAGTAAAACTGGCCATGATCATGGACAAACATGATACCATCGGTATTGATGCGGTTGCCATGTGTGTAAACGATATTGCCTGTGCGGGCGGAGAACCGCTGTTTTTCCTGGATTATATTGCCTGCGGCAAAAACTATCCGGAAAAAATTGCTTCTATTGTAAAAGGTGTGGCAGATGGCTGTCTGCAGTCTGAAGCTGCCCTGATCGGCGGTGAGACAGCAGAGCATCCGGGCCTGATGCCGGAAGACGATTACGATCTGGCAGGATTTGCTGTTGGGGTCTGCGATAAAAAAGATATGATTACAGGTGAGAACCTGAAAGCAGGAGATGTGCTGATCGGAATGGCATCCTCCGGTGTACACAGCAACGGTTTTTCTCTGGTAAGAAAAGTATTTGAGATGACGAAAGAATCTCTGGATACTTATTATGATGAACTGGGCAAAACTCTGGGTGAAACTCTGCTTGCACCTACAAGAATTTATGTAAAGGCACTGAAAAATATCAAAAATGCCGGTGTGACCGTAAAAGCCTGCAGCCATATCACAGGCGGTGGATTCTATGAAAATGTTCCGCGTATGCTGAAAGACGGTGTTCATGCTGTCATCGAAAAAGACAGCTATCCGGTTCCTCCGATCTTTCCGCTGATGGCTGAAAAAGGACAGATCGAAGAACAGATGATGTACAATACATTCAACATGGGTATTGGTATGATCGTTGCTGTTGACCCGGCAGATGTGGATAAAGCAATGGAAGCAATCAAAGCATCCGGCGATACTCCTTATGTAATCGGTAAGATTGAAGAGGGAGAAAAGGGAGTGACCTTATGTTAAAAATGGCAGTGCTGGTTTCCGGCGGCGGAACCAATCTTCAGGCTATTATCGATAAAATTGCAGACGGCGGGATTACCAATGCGGAAATTTCCGTCGTGATCAGCAATAATAAAAATGCCTATGCTCTGGAAAGAGCGAAAAAACATGGAATTGAAGCCCTGTGCATTTCCCCGAAGCAGTACGAAAGCAGACAGCAGTTTAATGAAGCACTTTTGGCTGCCATACAGTCCTATCAGGTGGATCTGGTGGTACTGGCCGGATGTCTTGTAGTGATTCCAGAGATTATGGTAAAGGCATATCCGAATAAAATTATCAATATCCATCCGGCACTGATTCCGTCATTTTGCGGAACCGGCTATTATGGATTGAAGGTACACGAAGCTGTTCTGGAGCGCGGTGTAAAAGTGACCGGAGCAACCGTACACTTTGTGGATGAAGGGACAGATACCGGACCGATCATTCTGCAGAAAGCGGTGGAAGTACAGGCAGGAGATACACCGGAAGTACTGCAGCGCCGTGTCATGGAACAGGCAGAATGGGAAATCATGCCGAAAGCCATTGACCTGATTGCCAATGACAAAATTCAGGTAGTGGATGGACTGGTGAAAAGCAAATAAAATCTGAAAGGACGGATGAAGATGAAGGTTTTAATCGTTGGAAGCGGCGGAAGAGAACATGCGATTGCATGGAAAGTAGCTCAGAGTCCAAAAGTTGATAAGATTTACTGTGCTCCGGGTAATGCGGGTATCGAAGAATTCGCAGAGTGTGTGCCCATCAAAGCGATGGAATTTGATAAACTGGTGGCATTTGCCAAAGAAAATGAAATTGATCTGACAGTGATCGGTATGGATGATCCGCTGGTTGGCGGTGTTGTGGATGCATTCGAGGCTGAGGGTCTGCGCGTATTCGGACCAAGAAAAAATGCAGCGATTCTGGAAGGTTCTAAAGCATTTTCCAAGGATTTGATGAAAAAGTACAATATCCCTACGGCAGCATATGAGAATTTTGATGATGCTCAGGCTGCACTGGAGTATCTGGAAACTGCAAAATTCCCGATCGTTCTGAAAGCGGATGGTCTCGCACTGGGTAAAGGTGTTCTGATCTGCAATACACTGGAAGAAGCAAAAGCCGGTGTAAAAGAAATCATGGAAGATAAGAAGTTCGGCAGTGCCGGAAATACCATGGTGATTGAAGAATTTATGACTGGCCGTGAGGTATCCGTTCTTTCCTATGTAGACGGAAAGACCATCAAACCGATGACTTCCGCTCAGGATCATAAGAGAGCAAAAGATGGTGATCAGGGACTGAACACCGGAGGTATGGGAACTTTCTCACCGAGCCCGTTCTATACCGAAGAAGTAGACGAATTCTGTAAGAAGTATATTTATCAGGCGACAGTAGACGCAATGGCGGCAGAAGGAAGAGAATTCAAGGGGATTATTTTCTTTGGACTGATGCTGACAGCAGACGGCCCGAAGGTGTTGGAGTATAACGCACGTTTCGGCGATCCGGAGGCTCAGGTAGTTCTTCCGAGAATGAAAACAGATATTATCGATGTGTTTGAGGCATGTATCGATGGAACTCTCGACCAGGTAGATCTGCAGTTTGAGGACAATGCAGCAGTCTGTGTAGTTCTGGCATCTGACGGATACCCGGTATCCTATCAGAAAGGATTCCCGATTAAAGGTCTGGAAAGCTTCAAAGATAAAGATGGATATTATGTATTCCATGCGGGAACTGCTAAAAAAGACGGCCAGATCGTAACCAACGGCGGACGTGTACTGGGTGTGGTTGCAAAGGGAGAAGACCTGAAAAAAGCCAGAGCAAATGCCTATGAAGCCATTAAACTGGTAGAATTCGATAACAAATACTATCGTCACGATATCGGTAAAGCAATCGACGAGGCGTAAGGTAAAAGGAAGGGCATACCATTCTTCGGGGTGGTGTGCCCTTTTTCCTTACCGAAACAAATCCCGAACGGAATCCTCGTCAAAGTCGCGTATTCTTTTTAAGGGAATCTTTGCTGCCCGAAATGCCTGATCTTTAAAATGGTCTCGTTTTCTGGCATCTTTGGTATCGTGGGAACTGTCATCCAGTTCAATGACAAATAATACCCGCAGAGACTGATCACAGATCACGAAATCCACATGCTTTTGTGCGATTGGATAAAAATATTTCCGGTAATTCTTTTTGGCGGTGACCCCAATCAGATCTTTCAGACCCACTTTGGGACAAATGATCAGATTCCTGCGGTCTGCCTCGCGGCGCAGCATAAAATAAAACCGATATTCCCGTTTCGTAAGAATCGGTATTGCCTGATAAGGATAGCGGCGGGTAAAACATTTTCTTATAATAAAAATAAGCAAAAGTGCCAGAAAAATGGCACAGAAGAACCAAACAGCAGAAGAATATTTGTGATACCAGGACATAGGGCGTTTTCCTTTCAAGATAAAACTGATTTATTGACATTATAGTATAAATTATTCAGAGGGTCAAAAGCTTTCCTGGATAAAAATGAAGGAGGATAAATACAATGAAGTTTTCACAGATGAAATACGAACACCCCAATATAGACGCGGTAAAAAAACAATTGACAGATCTGGCAGAACGTTTCCGCAGAGCGGAAGATTATGAAAGCGCCAGGAGCATTTTTCTGGAAAGAGAACAGTTGGAGAAACATATCATGACACTGTTTTCACTGGTGGAGATACGCCATGCTATTGACACTCGGGACAAATTTTATGAAGAGGAAATGAATTTCTGGAATTCTGTAACTCCGGAGCTGGAAGAATACAATCAGGAATGGACGAAAGCTATGCTGGAGAGCAGTTACCGTTCTGATTTTGAAAATGAATATGGAACCCTGATGTTTTTAAAGGCGGAGATGGAGCAGAAAACATTTTCACCTGATATTATTCCGTGTCTGCAGAAAGAAAATGAGTGGAAAACTGCCTATGAAAAGCTGCTGGCATCCGCACAGATTCCTTTTGAAGGAAATGTTTACACACTATCTCAGATGTCTCCGTTCAAAAGTGATCCGAATGATGATAGGAGATTGGCGGCCTGGAAGGCAGAAGGACAATGGTATAAGGAGCATCAGGAAGAACTGGATGAGTTGTATGATCAGCTGGTTCATGTTCGTGACACCATGGGAAGAAAACTGGGATATGATGGATATACACAGCTCGGCTATTACCGGATGCAGCGTAATTGCTATACCAAAGAAGATATCGAGAAGTTCCGTGCTGCGGTTGTTAAATATCTGGTGCCTGTTGCTGACAGTATTTACAGAGAGCAGGCGAAGCGTCTGGGCAAGACATATCCTATGAGCTTTGCAGACAACGAACTGGAATTCCGTTCCGGCAATCCCAGACCTTCCGGTGATCCGGATGAGATTTTATCTCAGGGAAAAAGGTTTTATGATGAACTTTCTCCGGAAACCAGTGAATTTTTCAGTATGATGCTGGAAAATGAACTTCTGGATGTGCTTTCCACAAAGGGAAAGGCCGGCGGCGGCTTCTGCGAAAGTATTCCGGACTATGAAGTACCCTTTATTTTCGCAAATTTTAACGGTACTCAGCATGATGTGGAGGTAGTGACTCATGAGGCCGGTCATGCCTTTGCGGCATGGATGAACCGCAAACGTACACCATTGAGCTATCTCTGGCCTGGTATGGAAGCCTGTGAAGTACATTCCATGTCAATGGAATTTTTTGCATGGCCGTGGGCAGAAGGATTTTTCGGGGAAGACACCAGAAAGTTTTATTACAGCCATCTGGCAGGTGCCCTTACCTTCATTCCTTATGGAACCATGGTGGACCACTTCCAGCATATCGTATATGAGAAACCGGACATGACACCGAAGGAACGCCACGGCGTATGGAAAGAACTGCTGGGTGTATATATGCCGTGGATGAAACTGGATGGAGAGATACCGTTTTACAGCGAAGGAGAAGGATGGCAGCGTCAGCACCATATCTATTCCAGCCCGTTTTATTACATTGACTATTGTCTGGCACAGACGGTTGCATTGCAGTTCTGGGTGAAGATTCAGAAAGATCCGGCGGATGCATGGAAACATTATATGGCTTATACAGAGCAGGGAGGAAGCCGCGTATTTACAGAACTGCTGGAACATGCAGGGCTGGAAAGCCCTTTCGAAGAAAAATGTCTGAAAGAAGTATGCGAGGCGGCAAAACAGTGGCTTTCAGAATTTGATTTGACAGGGATTTGTTGAGATATTATCATATGATGTAGGGGTCAAAAGGTATTTTGACCCCCATGATACACGGATTTCTCCGCACTTTGTGCTCTCGAAATCCTAAAAACATTCGAAATCCGCCCTATTCGGGCTACTTTCTCATGTTTTTGCGGGTCCCAAAGTCATGTTTTTTCATGCAAGCATGAAAAACATGACCTTTTGACCCTTGTATCATCATATAGTTAAGTTTCACAGTCAGGGGGTGTACTTCATGAATATCAGAGAACTTGCAGAAGAAAAAGAGTATCGTAACTTGAGCCCATACGCATCTCACAGCAGAGATTCCAGAGGGCGTGAACGTCAGGAACCGGAATGTGATATCCGGACGGTATATCAGAGAGACCGTGACCGGATTGTTCATTCCAAAGCATTTCGCAGGCTGAAGGATAAAACCCAGGTATTTCTTGCCGCGCAGGGGGATCACTATCGTACCAGACTGACACATACGCTGGAGGTATCTCAGATTGCCAGAACCATTGCAAAAGCACTGGAACTGAATGAAGATCTGACAGAGGCAATCGCACTTGGGCATGATCTTGGCCATACGCCTTTCGGACATGCCGGGGAAGCGGCTTTGAATGAAGTATGTCCCGGTGGTTTTGTTCATTATAAACAGAGTATACGGGTCGTGGAACTGTTGGAGAAGAACGGAAAAGGACTGAATCTGTCCTGGGAAGTAAGAGATGGAATCCGCAACCACAGAACATCAGGGAATCCCACCACGCTGGAGGGACAGGTAGTTCGTCTGTGTGATAAAATTGCATATATTCATCATGACATGGATGATGCTGAGCGGGCGGGGATATTCAGTGAAGATGATATTCCCATTACGATCCGTGTCATGTTGGGAGATTCCTGCCGGGAGCGCTTGAATACTCTGATACACGATATTATCACAACCAGTTATGGGAAAGACAGAGTACAGATGTCACCCGATATAGAAGAAGGTATGCGGATGCTCAGAAAATTGATGTTTGCCAATGTATACTGTAATCCGGCGGCAAAAGTGGAAGAGGATAAAGCAAAGGGAATGCTGCAGGAATTGTATGGATACTACAGCAAACATCCGGAAAGTATGTCAACCGAGTACAGACAGCTGATTAAAAGAGGAGAACCTCTGGAACGTGTGGTGTGCGATTACATTTCGGGAATGACGGATCAGTACTCCATGGTAAAGTTCAAAGAAATCTTTGTACCTTCCCGGTGGGCGGTTTATTAGTTCAAGTTGGTGTTTTTAGGAAAAAATGCAAAAAAAGTAATTGAAAAAAAGGAAATATTTTGTTTTTGCGTAATAATATAACTGTAGAGTACTTTTCCAAAGAGGTATAAAAAATGAGATATTCGGATGATCTTATTGAAGAGATACGGATGAGGAATGACATTGTAGATGTGATTTCCGGATATGTGAAATTGCAGAGAAAGGGAAGTTCTTACTTTGGATTATGCCCTTTTCATAATGAAAAATCCCCGTCTTTTTCGGTCAGTCCTTCCAAACAGATGTATTATTGCTTTGGATGTGGAGCAGGAGGGAATGTCTTTACCTTTCTGATGGAATATGAGAACTATTCTTTTATGGAAGCACTGCGTGTGCTGGCAGATCGGGCAGGTATTCAGCTTCCGCAGCAGGAGTATTCGCAGGAAGCGAAGGAGCAGGCAGATTTGAAGGCAACGCTTCTGGAGGTCAATAAGCTGGCGGCAAAATATTATTATTACCAGCTGCGACGGGAAGGCGGAGCGCAGGGAATGGCCTACCTGAAAGGCAGAGAACTGAGTGAAGAGACGATTAACCGGTTTGGTCTGGGGTATTCAGATAAGTTCAGTAATGATCTGTATCGCTATCTGAAAAGCAAGAATTATTCCGACGAGATTCTGCGCCAGTCTGGATTGTTCAATGTGGATGAACGCCGCGGGATGTATGATAAGTTCTGGAACCGGGTTATTTTTCCCATCATGGATGTGAATAACCGGGTGATTGGATTCGGAGGAAGGGTGATGGGTGATGCAAAACCCAAGTATCTGAACTCGCCGGAGACCAAGATTTTTGATAAGAGCCGTAATCTATATGGCTTAAATATCGCCAGAACTTCCAGAAAAAAGAATCTTATCATCTGTGAAGGGTATATGGATGTGATTTCCATGCATCAGGCAGGCTTCAATAATGCAGTTGCTTCTCTGGGAACAGCACTGACTTCTCAGCAGGCAAGTCTGCTGAAGCGTTATACGGATGAGGTTCTGATCATTTATGACAGTGATGAGGCAGGCGTCAAGGCGGCTCTTCGTGCCATTCCTATGCTGAAGACAGCAGGGCTGGCTACAAAAGTGATTAATCTTAAGCCTTATAAAGACCCGGATGAATTTATTAAAAACATGGGTAAAGAGGCATTTCAGGAACGGTTGGATCAGGGTATGAACAGTTTCATGTATGAACTGCATGCACTGGAGCAGCAGTATGATATGAAAGATCCGCAGGGAAAGACAGATTTTTTCAAAGAAACTGCCAGAAAAATGCTTCGCTTTGAAGATGAGATTGAAAGAAATAATTATATACAGGCGGTTGCAGATTCTTATCGTATTGAACCGGAAAACCTTAGAAAAATGGTAAACCGTATGGCGATGCAGGGAGTGGGGATTCAGGAACCGATGAAACCAAAGTCAGGACAGAACCGTCCTCGGGAAAAGCAGGACGGGTATGAGATGTCACAGAAACTGATGCTGACATGGCTGACTTCTTACCCGGAGATTTTCGGACAGGTTTCTCAATATATCAGTCCGGATGATTTTACGAATCCACTGTACCATACAGTGGCCGAAATGTTATACAGGCAATATTCTGACGGGGAGTTAAACCCTGCCAGATTATTAAATAATTTTACAGACAGTGATGAACAGAAAGAAGTAGCCGCGGTCTTCAATGCCCGTATTCCTCTGGAAACGGAAGAAGAACGGAAAAAAGCACTTCTGGATGTTATATGCAGACTGAAGGAAAACAGTATTGCTCATCGCACCGCACAGCTGGCTCCTACAGATATGAAAGGGCTGATGGAATTGATGGAGTCCAAGAAAAAACTGGAGGATCTGAAAGCGGGAAGGCAGTATCTGCATATTTCACTTAATTAAGGATAAAATAACCTTATCATTGGGCAAAAAACGAATATGAATGGAAGGATGGACAACAAATGGAAATGGATAAAGCTCAGTTTGTGGAAAAACTGAAAGCACTTCTGGAAATGGGAAAGAAGAAGAAAAATGTACTGGAATACCAGGAAATCAACGACTTTTTCCAGGGTATTAATCTGACAACCGAGCAGATGGATATGATTTTCGAGTATCTGGAAAGCAATGGTATTGATGTCCTGCGTATTACGGAAGATGATGCACTTCTGGATTCGGATGATATTCCGCTGGAAGAGGAAGAAGTGGATATGGAGAATATCGACCTTTCTGTTCCGGAAGGTGTCAGCATTGAGGATCCGGTCCGCATGTATCTGAAAGAAATCGGTAAAGTACCGCTTTTGAGTGCAGAAGAAGAGATTGAACTGGCAAGACGTATGGAGAATGGTGACGAGGCAGCCAAGAAACGTCTGGCAGAAGCAAACCTTCGACTGGTAGTAAGTATTGCAAAGCGTTATGTGGGAAGAGGCATGCTGTTCTTGGATCTGATTCAGGAAGGAAACCTTGGTCTGATCAAAGCGGTTGAGAAGTTTGATTATACGAAAGGATATAAGTTCAGTACGTATGCGACCTGGTGGATCCGTCAGGCGATTACAAGAGCGATTGCTGACCAGGCGAGAACCATCCGTATTCCGGTGCATATGGTTGAAACGATCAACAAGCTGATTCGTGTTTCCCGTCAGTTGCTGCAGGAACTTGGCCGTGAACCTACCCCGGAAGAAATTGCAGAGGAAATGAATATGCCGGTGGAACGTGTGAGAGAAATTCTCAAGATTTCTCAGGAACCGGTATCTCTGGAAACCCCGATCGGCGAAGAGGAAGACAGTCATCTGGGCGATTTTATTCAGGATGATAATGTACCGGTGCCGGCGGATGCCGCAGCCTTTACTTTGCTGAAAGAACAGCTGGTAGAGGTTCTGAGTACACTGACAGAACGTGAGCAGAAAGTTCTTCGCCTGAGATTCGGTCTGGATGACGGAAGAGCAAGAACTCTGGAAGAAGTAGGAAAAGTGTTTAACGTTACCAGAGAACGTATCCGTCAGATTGAGGCAAAAGCGCTTCGTAAGCTGCGTCACCCCAGCCGCAGCCGTAAGCTGAAGGATTATCTGGATTGATAAAATTATCAAAGAGACTTCGAATGAACGCGTCCTTTGTGACACAGGGAAATCGTCTGTGCGATGTGGGAACAGATCATGGATACATTCCCATTGCACTGGTGCAGGAAGGGATTATCCCGTCAGCACTGGCCATGGATGTCAATGAAGGACCGCTGGAAAGAGCAAAAGAGCATATCCGGGAATTCCATCTGGAATCCTGCATACATACCCGCCTCTCTGATGGTGTGCAGGCACTGCACCCCGGGGAGGCGGATTCTGTCCTGATTGCCGGAATGGGCGGTGCACTGACTGTCCGCATTCTTTCCGCAGGCAAGGATGTTCTTCGAAGTGTCAAAGAACTGATTCTGCAGCCGCAGTCTGAACTGGACAAAGTAAGGAGATATCTGAGTGAAAATGGTTATCAGATCATACAGGAAGATATAGTCCGGGAAGATGGAAAATATTATTCCGTTATGAAAGCAGTTGCTGGGGAAATGAATGAAGAACGGGAGATTTATTTTCAATATGGTAAGCTGCTGCTGGAGAATGCACATCCGGTTCTGAAAGAGTTTCTGCTGCAGCGGAAACAGATGTGCGAGAATATTTTAGAAAAAATGTGCCGTGAGGGCAGAGCGGAGGAGCGAACCAGAGAACGGGCGCAGGAAATCCGCAGGGAAATTAATCAGATACAGGAGGCGTTGACCTATTATGACGTGCAGGGAAATCATGGATGCTCTTGAGAAACGCTGGAATCCGTCTTATGCCATGGCGTGGGATAATGTGGGATTGCTGGTGGGGCGTGAAGAGAAAGAAATCAGTAAGATATTTGTGGCTCTGGACGTAACCGATGATACGTTGGCTCAGGCATTGGAATTTGGAGCAGATATGATGATAACCCATCATCCGCTGCTGTTTTCTCCGGTTAAGAAAATTAACACAGGAGATTTTATCGGACGACGCCTGATTGCCATGATACAGGCGGATCTGTGTTATTATGCCATGCACACAAATTTTGATGTAAAAGGGATGGCAGAACTGAACAGCTGCTGCCTGGGACTGCAGAATCCCCGGGTTCTGGAAGAAACAGCAGAAGGTGAAGGAATCGGCAGAACCGGAGAGCTGGAGCAGGAAATGAGTCTGCTGGATTTTGCAGAAAAAGTAAAACATGATTTCGGTATTCCGGATGTGAGAGTCTATGGTGATCCGAATCAGATGATAAAGACGGTATCCGTCAGCAGTGGTTCCGGAAAAAGTATGGTTTCATCTGCTCTGATGCAGAAAGCAGATGTTCTGGTGACCGGTGATATTGATTATCATACAGGGATTGATGCGAAAGCACAGGGATTAGCTGTGATTGATGCCGGACATTATGGAACAGAATATGGGTTTATTGCATATATGAAGCAGGAACTGGGAAAAATGTTTCCAGACAGGCAGATCGGAACGGCAGAAATATGTCAGCCGTATCAGATCTTATGATTTCGAGAGAATAAATTATAAAAAAGGAGGAGCCGGAAATGGAAAAAAAGATGTATCAGGTAACTGTTGCGGGACAGACCAGGGAATATCCGGAGGGGACTCCCTATGGAGAAATTGTAAAAGACTTTGAAGCACAGTACCAGTATCCGATTGTTCTGGTGATGGTGGAAAATAAATTACGTGAGCTCCATAAACGGCTTCGCAGGGACTGCTCGATGTCCATGATTTCTCTGGATGACAAAATCGGGCATACCGCTTATAAAAGAAGCATGAATCTTCTTTTGCTGAAAGCAGTGTATCATGTGGCGGGCGTTAAAAACATTAAAAAAATTGTTCTGCATTTTACGGTGGGTCATGGTTTTTATTATACGATAGAAGGAAATGTTCAGATTACATCAGAATTTTTGCAACATGTGGAAGATTATATGCGTGAACTGGTGGAAAGAAAAGTTCCAATTATGAAACGCAGTGTATCGACCTCTTATGCAAAGGAACTGTTTCATCGCTATGGCATGTATGATAAAGAAAAATTATTCAAATACCGCAGAAGCTCCAGAGTGAACATCT
Organism: Eubacterium sp.; assembly: GCA_022764165.1. Taxonomy (GTDB): domain Bacteria; phylum Bacillota; class Clostridia; order Lachnospirales; family Lachnospiraceae; genus Oliverpabstia. Next base: position 36,435 of record JALERM010000138.1, read on the forward strand.
ATTCTCTGGAAGATTTTGAAGACTACTTTTATGGATTTATGGTGTGGCATACGGGATATCTGAAGTACTTCAAACTGTACCCCTATGATGAAGGGTTTATTCTGCAGATGCCCAAACGAAGTGATCCGGAGGTGGTTCCTTTTTTTAATCCCAGACCGAAGATTTTCCAGGTACAGAAAGAGGCAGAAAAATGGGGAGAAATGATGGGGGTCTCCGTTGTTGGCGAATTGAATGAAAAAGTTTCCAGCACAGAAATCAAACAGCTGATTCTGATTTCTGAGGCTTTGCAGGAAGGAAAGATATCAAGAATTGCTGAACAGATCAGTGAAAAAAAGAATGTCAAACTGATCATGATCGCAGGACCGTCATCATCAGGAAAAACCACATTCTCACACCGGCTGTCTGTGCAGCTGGCGGCTCATGGACTGAAACCTCATCCCATTGCTGTTGATAACTATTTTGTTAACAGAGAAGACACACCTCTTGACGAGAATGGACAATATAATTTTGAGTGTCTGGAAGCCATTGATGTGGAATTATTTAACCGTGATATGAATGCTCTTCTTAATGGTGAACGGGTTGAACTTCCCAGATTCAATTTTAAGACAGGAAAAAGAGAGTATAAAGGTGATTTCCTTCAGCTTGCTCCCAATGATGTCCTGGTGATTGAAGGTATTCATGCATTGAATGAGAAGATGAGTTATGCACTTCCGAAAGAAAGTAAATTTAAGATTTATATCAGTGCACTGACACAGCTTAATATTGATGAACATAACCGGATTCCTACGACAGATGGCCGTCTGATTCGAAGAATTGTAAGAGATAACAGAACCAGAGGAACTGATGCGAAAAAAACGATTGCCATGTGGCCGTCCGTCAGAAGAGGAGAAGATGAAAATATATTTCCTTATCAGGAAGAAGCAGATGTAATGTTCAATTCTGCTCTGATCTATGAACTTGCCGTCTTGAAACTGTATGCAGAACCCCTTCTGTTTCAGATTGAACGGAAAGACCCGGAATATTCAGAGGCAAAACGTCTTCTCAAGTTCCTGGAATACTTTGTGGGCGTGCCCAGTGAAGATATTCCCAATAATTCCATCCTGCGTGAATTTGTAGGCGGCGGATGCTTTGATGTGTGATACCAGGGTCAAGAGGTCATGTTTTTCATGCAAGCATGAAAAAACATGACTTTGGGATCTGCAAAAACATGAGAAAGTAGCCCGAACAGGGCGGATTTCGAATGTTTTTAGGATTTCGGGAGCACGACGTGCGGAGAAATCCGTGTATCACATATCACACACCAAAACAAAAACATATTTGACGCAGGCAGATGGTTGTGTTAGAATAAATCAGTAAGTAGAATAAATGGTCGCGGCTGACAGATACCGAAAGGTGTCAGGTGAGGAAAGTCCGGGCTTCATAGGGCAGGATGCCGGATAACGTCCGGTGGAGGTGACTCCAAGGCCAGTGCAACAGAAATATACCGCCAGCTTTCGCTGGTAAGGGTGGAAGGGCAGTGTAAGAGACTACCGCCTTGCTGGTAACAGCGAGGGCACATGTAAACCCCATCCGAAGCAAGACCGAATAAAAGTAATGTGGCTGCCCGTCACGCTTTTAGGTGGGTCGCTGAAGCCTGCTGGCAACAGCAGGATTAGATAGATGACCATTCAAGACATAACCCGGCTTATCGTTCTGCTTACATTTTGTGCAGTTGCAGAACCCCGTTTGTTCTGTGACTGTATTTGATTTACAGGAAAAAACAGGCGTACTTGAACTTGAAAGAGGATCAGACAGATGAAGCAGATTGTTTTAGCATCACAATCCCCCAGAAGAAGAGAATTACTGGAACAGTTGGGTCTGGAGTTTACGATACAACCCAGTACAGTTGAAGAAAAAGTGACTTCAGAAGATCCGGTGGAGGTTGTCAGGGAACTGTCCCGGCAGAAAGCACAGGATGTGGCTGATCAGATGGAAAAAGAACATCCGGGCCATGATATGGTGGTATTGGGTGCAGATACCATAGTTGTTTATAAGGGAAGAATTCTTGGAAAACCTGCGGATCGGGATGATGCAGAGAAGATGCTGCATATGCTGCAGGGAAATACACACAGTGTTTATACAGGTGTTACTCTGATTGGCAAAGGAAAATCAGTTACATTTGCAGAAGAGACAAAGGTAACGATGTATCCGGTAAGCCATGAAGAAATCACCTGGTATATAGAAACAAAAGAACCTGATGATAAAGCAGGTTCGTACGCAGTGCAGGGACTTGGTGCGAGATTTATTCAGAAAATTGAGGGGGACTACAACAACGTGGTAGGACTCCCCGCAGGAAGAATTTATCAGATACTGCGAAACTGGGAGGAATAAAAGGATGGAAGAACATCATACATATCCGGGTTATGTACATAAGGTACAGTATTATGAGACAGACCAGATGGGCTGCGTACATCACTCAAACTATATCCGGTGGTTTGAGGAAGCCCGGACCGATTATCTTGCATTTATCGGTATGGATTATAAAGGAATGGAAGATGCGGGAATCTTGAGCCCCGTGCTGACGGTACAGGTAGAGTATCGTTCCATGTGCCGATATGGAGACAGTGTGGATATTCAGGTGAAAATGACGAAATATAATGGAATCCGTATTTGTCTGGAATATCAGATTCTGGATAAAGCGGACGGTACCCTGCGGTGCTGCGGCGAAAGCAGTCACTGCTTTCTGAACCGGGACGGAAAACCGGTTTCTCTTAAGAAAGTTCATCCGGAGTGGGATAAAAAGCTTCGGCTGGAAATAAATACGGAGGAGTAATATATGGCTGTATACGTTAACGAATCTAAAAAATTATTTACTTTATCAACAGCACACACCACTTACCAGATGAAAGTGGACGAGTACGGAGTATTAAATCATCTTTATTATGGTGAGAATATCGGTCAGGAAGATATGAGTTATCTCCTTGATTATCGTGACAGTGGTTTTTCAGGCAATGTATATGAAGCTGAAAACAACCGGGAGTATTCTCTGGATACCAGACCTCAGGAATATAGTACCTGTGGTGTCGGTGACTACCGTGTAAATAGTGTGAGTGTTGTGAATCCGGATGGAACCGACGGTGTGGATCTTCGTTATGTTTCATACAACATATCGAAAGGTAAGTATTCCATTCCCGGTATGCCTGCTCTCTATGGTGATGAGAATGATGCGGATACTCTTCAGATTCAGATGCAGGATGCGTCTACAGGGCTTACTGCTGTATTGTATTACAGTGTCTGGGAAGAACGGGATATTATCACCCGATGTGTTCGCCTGATCAATCAGGGAGAAGGGGATATTGTACTGAAAAAAGCAATGTCCATGAATCTGGATCTGATGAACGGAGACTGGGAACTGATGCATTTCCATGGCCGTCACTGCATGGAACGCCAGATGGAACGTGTTCCGGTGATACACGGGGTTATGGAAATCGGAAGTGTACGCGGGGCATCCAGTCACCATCATAATCCATTTGTCGTACTTTGTGAGCATACAACAACAGAAGTGACCGGTTCCTGTTACGGCATCGGACTGGTATACAGCGGCAATTTTGCTATGCAGATTGAAAAAGACCAGATGGGCCAGACCCGTCTGAATGCAGGTATTCATACGGAACGGTTTGCATGGAGTCTGAAGCAGGGAGAAGAGTTTTATACACCGGAAGCAGTTATGACATACAGCGCCGAAGGATTTGGAAAAATGACATCTAATTTCCATCATACGTTCCGGGAGCATCTTTGCAGAGGCAAGTACAAACATGAAAGAAGACCTGTGCTGATCAATAACTGGGAAGCAACTTATTTTGATTTTGACAGAGATAAAATATTACAAATTGCGGAAGGTGCCGCAAAGCTTGGTGTTGAGATGCTGGTTCTGGACGACGGCTGGTTTGGCAAGAGGGAAGCCGATGTCAGCGGTCTGGGAGACTGGTTTGTGAATACAGAAAAACTCAAAGGCGGGCTGAAACCTGTTGCTGATGGTATCAATCAGCTGGGAATGAAGTTCGGTCTGTGGTTTGAACCGGAAGCCATATCCGAGGACAGTGATCTGTATCGTCAGCATCCGGACTGGGCTTTGCAGATACCGGGAAGAAAACCCTGCAGAAGCCGCTATCAGCTGATTCTTGATATGTCAAGAGAAGATGTCAGAGATTATCTGTATGAGAGAATGACAGATATTCTGGACAGTGCGAATATTGAATATGTAAAATGGGATATGAATCGCCATATCAGTGATGTGTACAGTGCATTGCTGCCTAAAGAACGGCAGGGAGAGGTGACCCATCGTTATATGCTGGGCCTGTATGATCTTCTGGAACGACTGACATCCCGATACCCGAATATCCTCTGGGAAGGATGCAGCGGCGGCGGCGGACGATTTGATCTGGGAATGCTTTATTATTTCCCGCAGAGCTGGTGCAGTGATGATACCGATGCGATGGAACGTGTGAAGATACAGTATGGAACTTCCTTTGCCTATCCGATCAGTTCCGTAGGTTCTCATGTATCTGCAGTTCCGAATCATCAGACCGGACGTATTACCTCTCTGGCCTCCCGCGGTGTTGTTGCCATGGCAGGAAGCTTTGGATACGAACTGGATCTGAATCTGCTGACAGAAGAAGAAAAGAACGAAGTAAAAGAACAGATTCAGACATTTAAGAAATATTACCATCTTACCCATGAGGGAGAGTATTACAGATTGACGAATCCATTTGAAAATCAGATGTTCGCTGCCTGGGAATATGTATCTCCTGATCAGACCGAGGCACTGATTCATGGTGTGCAGTTGCGTGCACAGCCGAGCAGCCCTTCACAGCATATACCGGTTCGTGGTTTGAATCCGGACAAAATGTATGAAATCAATGGTGAAATGGTGAAATCCGGTCGGGCTATCATGTATGGAGGATTGAATCTTCCCCGCCAGATGGGTGACTGCATGGCATTTGAATACTATTTAAAAGAAGTCTAAAATTTTCCCCGGGGAAAAAGTAAAAATCCCCGGGGAAAATTTAGTATCCATTTTACAGCAGTGCCTTCACTTTGCCTCATGTTCATAAAATTCCTGAATCACTTTTATTACAGAATGAAAAGTTTCCAAATCCTGCAGGCTACATTGTTGGACGATATATTCTGCGAATTTCCTGGTTTCGTTCAAATCAAATTCGCGATGCAGGTTTGCCAGTTCTTGTCCTTTAGCTGTGGGATAAAGATGTACATTCTTTGCATTTCCATCCAGTTTTTTCTTTTTTTTCTTGATATATCGTTCATAAGTGTTGTATTCTGTCATAAAGAATAGATTAGCACATGGAGGACTATATGAAGAAAGAAGAATTGCTCCGCTCCATTCAGGGGAAAATGATTGTTTCCTGTCAGGCGGTTTATGGAGAACCACTGTATGTGGAAGAAAAATCAGTGATGTATCTGATGGCAAGGGCTGCGAAAATGGCAGGTTCTCCGGCAATCCGTACCAGTGGAATTCGGGATATTCTTGCGATTAAGGAAGAAACAGGTCTTCCGGTTATCGGTCTTATCAAGAAACAGTATGAAGGATATGATGGTTATATTACGCCGACGATGACGGAAGTTGATGAACTGGTAAGCGCAGGTACGGATGTGGTGGCTGTGGACTGCACGCTGAGAAGGCGTGGGGATGGAAAGGCAGTCAATCAGTATCTGGCTGAGATTCGTGAAAAATATCCGGATATTATTCTGATGGCAGATATCGCTACTTTTGAAGAAGGGATCAATGCATGGAAGTGCGGAGTAGATCTGATCAGTACAACCATGAGCGGGTATACAGTAGATTCGCCCAAACAGGATGGACCGGATTTTGAATTAATGAGAAAGCTGGCAGAGAATGTTGATATTCCAGTAATCGGAGAGGGGCGAATCCATAGTCCGCAGCAGGCGGTGGAGGCACTGAATACCGGAGTCTGGGCTATTGTGGTGGGAAGTGCGATTACCAGACCTTTGGAAATTGCTGAGAGATTTGTAAGTGCTATTGAGAACAGGAATTCATGAGGAAAGGGGAGGTTGTAACCGTTAAGTTACAATCTCCCCTTTCTTATAATCAGAGTTAATTCAAAGACAGAGCTTTCTTTTTCCATCCGCCTTTCAGGTAGCAGATTGAGGTGATGACCGCACCCATTACCCAGGATGACAACAGGGAAATCCAGATGCTCTGGTAAGCACCGTTGGGAAGTTCTGGTGTTCTGGTCAGGAAAGCTATTCCATAAGCCAGAGGTACACGGATGGCAACGGTGGTAATAAGTGAAATCCACATGGGGGTCATGGTATCACCGGCACCTCTCATAACACCTGAGAGACACTGGGTTACTGCCATAGCTATGTAGCCGACAGCAAGGATTTTCATCATATTGGCACTTAAGTTCACCAGTTCCGTAGTGTCAGTGAAAATTCCCATCAGGTACTTGCCGAAGATCAGAATCAATCCGGTGATAACAGTGGATGTAATCACGGCAATCAATGTACCCTGACGGCTTCCCTGTTCCACCCTGTCATAACGGCGGGCACCCACATTTTGTCCTGCATAGGTGGTCATGGCGGTACCGAAGGAGAAGTTCGGCATCATGGCAAATCCGTCCACGCGCATGATAATAACATTGGCCGCAATAACCAGTTCTCCGAAGCTGTTGGTCAGAGACTGAACGATAATCATAGCCAGAGAAAAGATTGCCTGTGTCAGACCAGAGGGAAGTCCCAGGCGGATGATAGTCATGGTGTGGTGACCGGATATTTTCAAATGCGATACTCCCATATCAAAAATATCCTCCATTTTACACAGCTTAATAACACATAATACAGCAGAAATTGCCTGTGCAATTACAGTAGCCAGTGCAACACCGGCAACTCCCATATGCAGAGTAGCCACAAAAAACAGATCCAGTATAATGTTAAGGACTGTGGCAACCAGAAGATATAAAAGTGCCGATATGGAATCTCCCAGTCCCCGGAGAATTCCGCAGAGAATATTGTAATAAGCACATCCGGCGATTCCCATGATCAGAATCATCAGATAAGAATCACACCAGTCAATGATACTTTCCGGTGTGTTCAAAAGTTCCAGCAAGGGCCGGATTCCAAGTGCCCCCACGACCATAATGATTAAGGATGCCAGAGCAGTCAGCGTAATACAGTTTCCAATGGTAATAGAAAGCTCACGGCGGTTTTTAGCTCCGAAGAACTGGGAAACCATAACCCCGGCACCTACGGAGATACCCATGAACAGAACCAGCAAAAGGTTCAGAATCGGACTGGAAGAACCAACGGCAGCCAGGGCATTGTCCCCCACATATTTGCCCACGACAATACTGTCAACGGTACTGTAAAGCTGCTGTGCAATGTTTCCAATCAGCATGGGAAGGGTAAAAATAACAATTTTTTCCCACGGTTTGCCCTCTGTCATGTCAGAAGGCGCAAAAAGTTGTTTTAATGTCATTTGCTACACACGCTCCTCTCTAGTTGTTATTTTATCACATAAAATAAGACTTGAGGAGACCTGTTTTTGACAAATTAGACAGTAAAAATTGACTTTTCATTACAATTAGATAGACAAACCGGACGATTTGGAATATAATCAAATAAACATACAGAAATAGTAGGAAAGGATAAAATCATGAAAGACTACATCAGCAGAGAAGACGCATTTGCGTTATTGAGAAAATATAATCAGGATCATTTTCATATTCAGCATGCATTGACGGTGGAAGGTGTGATGAAATGGTATGCCACAGAGCTGGGTTATGGTGAAGATGCCCAATACTGGGGAATCGTGGGATTGCTCCATGATATTGATTTTGAACAGTATCCGGATCAGCACTGTATCAAAGCACCGGAACTTTTGCGTGAAGGCGGTGTGGGAGAAGATATCATCCATGCAGTATGCAGCCATGGATATGGAATCACTGTGGATATCAAACCGGAACATGAGATGGAGAAAGTGTTATTTGCAGCAGGCTGTTCCCGGGAGGTTATTCAGAAGGGAGCGGATATGCTGGGATGGGAGCTGACAGAACTGATGCAGAAAACCATCAGTGCCATGCGTTCCTGTGAAGATGAAATAAATAATGCCATGGAACAGCTGTAGGACAGGGGATTGTCTGAATTGGAGGTGAAATATGGAATTTACACATGAACTGATTATGCCAAATGAGGATCTTCCCTTTAAAATGTTTCAGTTTGAGGGAAAAGACGGCAATTATGTGAGGGACAAGCACTGGCATCAGTCGATTGAAATTTTTGCAGTCTTTGAGGGCGGTCTTTTGTTTTATCTCAATGGGGAGGAATATTCGCTTCATGCAGGTGAATTTATCATCGTGAATTACAATGAGATTCACTCCATTGAGTCCCCCTGTCAGAATGATACGCTGGTACTGCAGATTCCGCTGAAGACATTTGCAGATTACTTTGTGGGAGAGCAGTTTATCCGATTTACCCATGATTCGCGGAAGCAGGATGAACAAATGATGGAAGTTCTCCGGAATATGCAGGATACCTACAGTGAAAAAAAGTGTGGATATGAGATGAAAGTGCGGAGCTATTACTACATGATTTTGTATTTGATGGTTACCAAATACCGGGTGCTGGAGGTTACTCCGGATATGATTCGAAAAAACAAAAAATTGACACGGCTCTCTGTCATTACTTCTTATATTAAGGAAAACTATGATTCTGAACTTTCTCTGGAACAGCTGGCGGAAGTATTTGGATATACACCGGCTTACCTTTCCCGGATGTTCCAGAAATATGCCGGAATTAATTATAAATCTTACCTGCAGAGTATCCGTCTGGAGAAAGCGTTCCAGGAATTGATCAATACGGAACATACCATCAGTGAGGTGGCACTGAACAATGGATTTCCCAACAGCAAAGCCATGGGGCGGGCATTTTTCGGAAAATACGGAGTGATGCCCAGTGAGTATAGGAAAAATATGAAAAAGACAAAAAAATGACATCGTTTGGACAAGTTATTGGTTGCCTGATCTGCCATAAATTGATATGATAATGCCAACAAAAGGGTAATGCTTAAAACAAAATGTAGATGGAGGTAAAACACTATGAATAACATGCCTGAACTGAAAATTGGCGTTGTGGCAGTCAGCAGAGACTGCTTCCCGGAGAGCCTTTCCGTAAACAGAAGAAAAGCTCTGATGAAAGCTTACACAGAAAAATACGGAGATGCTGAGATTTATGAATGTCCGATCTGTATTGTAGAGAGTGAAATCCATATGGTACAGGCTCTGGAAGATATCAAGAAAGCCGGATGTAATGCACTGGTTGTATACCTTGGCAACTTCGGACCGGAAATTTCTGAGACACTGCTGGCAAAACATTTCGATGGACCGAAGATGTTTGTTGCAGCAGCCGAAGAGCGCGGAGATAACCTGATCCAGGGTCGTGGTGATGCTTACTGTGGTATGCTGAACGCCAGCTACAACCTGAAACTGAGAAATGTAAAAGCATATATTCCGGAGTACCCGATCGGTACTGCTGAAGAATGTGCAGATATGATTCATGAATTCCGTCCAATCGCAAAAGCAGTGATTGGTCTGAACAGCCTGAAGATCATCAGCTTTGGTCCTCGTCCGCTGAACTTCCTTGCATGTAACGCACCGATTCAGCAGCTGTACAACCTGGGTGTTGAAATCGAAGAAAACTCCGAACTGGACCTGTTCGAAGCATTCAACAAACATGCTGGTGATGAGAGAATTCCTGCTGTTGTGAAAGAAATGGAAGAAGAACTGGGTGCAGCAAATAAAAAACCGGAAATCCTCAGCAAACTGGCTCAGTATGAACTGACTCTGAAAGACTGGGTAGAGGAACACAGAGGATACCGCAAATACGTGGCTATCGCAGGAAAATGCTGGCCGGCATTCCAGACACAGTTTGGATTTGTACCATGCTATGTAAACAGCCGTCTGACTGCACAGGGCATTCCGGTATCCTGTGAAGTAGATATCTACGGTGCACTGAGTGAGTTCATCGGAACTGTAGTCAGCGAAGATACCGTAACTCTGCTGGATATCAACAACAACGTTCCGGCTGATATGTATAAAGAAGAAATTGAAGGCAAATTCCCGTATACACATAAAGATACCTTTATGGGATTCCACTGCGGCAATACCGCTTCCAGTAAACTGTCATTCTGTGAGATGAAATATCAGCTGATCATGGCGAGAGCACTTCCGGAAGAAGTAACACAGGGAACACTGGAAGGTGATATCATTCCTGGAAATATCACATTCTTCCGTCTGCAGAGCACCGCTGACTGCAAGCTGCGTGCTTACATCGCACAGGGAGAAGTACTTCCGGTAGCAAGCCGTTCCTTCGGAGCCATCGGCGTATTTGCTATTCCGGAAATGGGAAGATTCTACCGCCATGTCCTGATCGAAGGCAACTATCCGCATCACGGTGCTGTAGCATTCGGAAATCATGGAAAAGCCCTGTTTGAAGTATTCAAATATATCGGCGTTCCGGTAGATGAAATTGGATATAACCAGCCTGCAGGCGTTCGTTATCCGACCGAAAATCCCTGGAAATAATATAGAAAAATAGGCAAAAGCGTATGCCCCGGTGTTTTGAAAATACCGGGGCATACCTCTAAAATATTAGATTTATTGGAGGATATCATGTATTACATAGGAATTGATTTGGGAACATCGGCTGTTAAACTGCTGCTGATGGATGAAAAAGGCGTCATTCACAACATTGTCTCAAAAGAATACCCGCTGTATTTTCCACATCCCGGCTGGTCCGAGCAGAATCCGGAAGACTGGTTTACGCAGTCCATGGAAGGGGTTAAGGAACTGATCGCAGACTGCGACCGCAGCAAAGTGGCAGGTATCAGCTTCGGCGGACAGATGCACGGACTGGTAGTTCTGGATAAAGATGATCAGGTGATTCGTCCGGCCATTCTGTGGAATGACGGAAGAACAGGAAAAGAGACCGATTATCTGAACCAGGTAATTGGAAAAGATAAACTTTCCAGCTATACAGCCAACATTGCATTTGCTGGATTCACTGCACCGAAGATTCTCTGGATGAAAGAAAATGAACCGGAAAACTTCGCAAAAATCGAAAAAATCATGCTCCCAAAAGATTATCTGGCTTACCGTCTCAGCGGCGTACACTGCACCGATTATTCCGATGCATCCGGAATGCTGCTTCTGGATGTAAAGAACAAATGCTGGTCAGAAGAAATGATGGAAATCTGCGGTGTGAAGAGAGAACAGCTTCCAGACTTATTTGAAAGCTATGAAGTAGTGGGAACACTGAAAAAAGAACTGGCCGATGAACTGGGATTGTCTGAAAATGTTAAAATTGTAGCCGGAGCCGGAGACAACGCAGCAGCAGCCGTAGGAACCGGAACTGTAGGTGATGGAAGATGTAATATTTCCCTTGGTACCTCAGGAACCATTTTCATCTCCAGCAAGACCTTTGGCGTAGACGAGAATAATGCCCTGCATTCCTTCGACCATGCAGATGGATATTATCATCTGATGGGATGCATGCTCAGTGCAGCTTCCTGCAACAAGTGGTGGATGGATGAAATCCTGCAGGACAAAGACTATGCAGGAGAGCAGGCAAAGATTGAAAAACTTGGCGAAAACCATGTATTCTTCCTGCCATACCTGATGGGCGAGCGTTCACCGCACAACAACCCGGATGCCCGTGCAACATTCATCGGCATGTCTATGGACACCACAAGAGCAGACATGACACAGGCAGTTCTGGAAGGCGTTGCTTTCGGACTTCGCGATTCCCTGGAAGTGGCAAGAAGCCTTGGCATCAAAATCGAGAGAACAAAAATCTGCGGCGGCGGAGCCAAGAGTCCTCTCTGGAAGAAAATCATTGCCAACGTGATGAACCTGAAAGTGGATGTAATCGAAAGCGAAGAAGGTCCCGGATACGGCGGAGCTATCCTGGCAGCTGTAGGATGCGGAGAATATGCAAGCGTAGAAGAAGCATCCGCAGCACTGGTAAAAGTCATCGATACCGTAGAACCGGATCCAGAACTTGTAGCAAAATACGAAGAAAGATATCAGGAATTCAGAAGAATCTATCCAACGGTGAAAGAATTGTTCTAAAAAGAATGTCTCAGAGTGCCGGGGGAGAGGGATGTGTCCCTCTCCCCGTCAGAGAATCCTGCGATGCAGGATTCTTTTTATCTTGAAAGGAGATAAAGTCTCCGGCGGATTGCAGAGGTGCGCAGATGTATCGTGTCATGCAAAGCATGACGCGCACCTCGCAGCAAGTACGCCGAGGAGTACTTGAATTTTTTGGGTCTATACAAGATTTTAGCGTTGCCAGACCCAAATACCAGGGAATTTCAGATGAAAATCCCGGATTTCAAATGCTAAAAGTATCTATACAGAAAAAAATTGTCCCCAGACCCAGAAAAACTTAAAAAGTTGGGTCTCAGGGGACAATTCTTTTGTATAGGGAAAATTTGGGTTGGAAAACGGTAGTTTTTCCGGGATTTCTGAATAAAATGGGCCTGATAATAAAGAAAATTTGTATAGACCCATTATTCGATTTCTCCGTAAATAAACGTATTCAGAATATTCTGAGGCGCATCATAATAGAAGCTACTGTTATAATCATCAATTTTATCACTGACAAATGAATGATAAGCCTCGAAAAGTGCATCAATCACAGGAATCTGTTTTTCTCTTGAAATCCCGAGAATGAGTCTTTTATAGACTTTCCCTATGTCCCAATAACTGGGAACAGAGTATCACGCTCCTTACAAAGTTGCCTTATTATCCAAAAAAGATAAATTGATGGCACACGGTGTCAGGTACCAGAAAATGGAAAGGCACACACGGTGTCAGGTACCAGAAAATGGAAATGAAAAGAAGAAAAGCAAAATGAAAGTTTGCTAAAAATTTCATAAAGTCCATAAAGGTATACTTTAAGGATCATGAGAGGAGATTTCCAATTAATCCTTTTCAGATTCTAACGGACTTGGGTATTCATTTTGTATTCAGAAATTTCAAGAAGTTAGAAGGATTATATCTTCCAGCTTCAGAAGATATGCCTATGGATCTGGTTGCCATTAATATAAATCGACCGATTACTAGACAAAGATTTTCTGCGACTCATGAGTTATGTCATTATCTAAAGGATGTACAGAATCAGTCATTTATATGAGCGATTGCATCGAATGATTTTATTGAAAAATATGCAGAATCCTTTGCGTCTGCGTTCTTGATGCCAGAAGATGAATTGCAGAGCCAAATTGAGCTGAGAAATCGTACTGGTGAACTTACACTGGATGATGTACTTATTATAGCAGACCACTTTGGTACAAGCTTTAAGGCGTGTTACTATAGAATTCGAAGTTTGTATCCATATTTGATACCGTATTATAAAACAAGTCAATTGGATAAATATAAGCCGGAGAGAAAAAGAAAAGAGCTTGGTTTATCATATACTGGATTATATGATGATTTGTTTGATGCATGGGAGGATGTAAATAATCAGTGCTCGACAGGTATTTAAAAATCGGTATGTTTATAATGATGCCAGACTTGAGGGTGTTAATACATCAATGGAAGCTGCAGCTGAAATTGTTGAAGATATACAAAATAACAGACAATTAAGTCAATATTGTTCAGAGTCGTATGAATGTTATTGTCATGTTGCAGGACATGCGATTATGTATGATTACGTCTTTGAAAATGCTTGTGACAAAAACTTTTCAGTTTATACACTATCAACATTGAATGCGAAATTGTTCTCATGCTTTCCAAATCCTGAATATGGTGGAAGAACGAGAACTGCAAATCCTGTAGTACTTGGAGCTAAGTTTGAAACTGTGGATTGGCAGGATGTAATGCCGGAACTTATCAAGCTGAATGATAGAGTGATGGCACTGGAAAAAAATGTATCTGGAATGAGACGAAGTGATTTGATTAAGGAAATTGCTGAGATTCATCATAAAATAACAGTAATACATCCTTTTGGAGACGGTAATGGAAGAACTAGTAGAGCATTTATGAATGAGATGCTTGTGAGGTATGGGTTATTGCCGTTGTATATCAAAGTTGATAAAAAAGATGAATATTTGGCTGCGTTAGAGTTGGCGGATAAAAAGAAGGACTTTGAAAAATTATATGAATGTATCATGAAGGGAATTATGCAATCACATGTTGAGATGGCAGAACAGGCGTAACTGATTATTAATTTGAATGACACAAGGCAATGCTATTTAGGTGTGCACCCAGCCAAGGGTAATTAGTTTAGCAGGTGGAAATCCTGTCTGGAAAGGAATTAACCAATCCACCAGAAATGAGTTTTGAGTTGCTGTTGGTAACACCAGTAGCTAAGCGAAAACAACGAGATGGCTATTGAACACTGAAATCCTCCAACGCAGAGTACTATTTGTGTTACATTAAAGAAGGACAAATCCACAGTTTATCGTAACAGTGAAGAAGCACAGAAGTTCAGACGAAATCGAAAATTGGAGTAGATTTCGTCTGTTTCTTCACTTAAAGAAGTAGATTAACATGGAAATAAAGAGGTGAGACAAGACGATATGAATAACTTACAAATTTGCGAGCGTAAAAGAGGCCGCCCGCCTAAGAAAGATTATGATCCGGAATCACTCATGCAGGAGTTGATTGATATGGTAACAGAAGTTTACCATAATACCAATGAAATAAAGGCAACTGCCATTGAGCTTGCCCTTCCTCCACATAAAGTGAAAAAGCTGCTGATTACGGGTAAGGTAATTTCCTATCCGGAGACAGAGCAGATTCTCTCTCTTCATCGACAGGGCAGAACGATGGAAGAGATAGAGAATATCATGGGACTCAGTTATTCCACGATCAATACGTATCTGCCATACTCTAAAGTGATTTACAAATTGTCAGAGATCAGTCAAAATGCAGAGCGGGTCAGAAAATACAAGGCGAGGAAAGATGCGGTAAATGCATTAATGGAAAAGTGCACGGAAGAGAATCTTTGGAACTGCGTCATTGCCTTTCAGCAGTATCCATTTTATACAAACTCCGGTCTTCCTTTTCAGTATACATTGAAAGTCGGGCGTAATGGAGAGTATACGAAGGAACTGTTTATCAATCGCCGTGAGAACAGCAAATCTCTATCCTGGAGTTCTGTGAGGATTGCATTTGAGATAGCGATAGAGAATAAATACAGTGTGTTTACTCGTCCGAAGCAGATTGCTGATGTTCGAGGAATAAGTTATAGCTATAGTCTGCTGTGGCGTTTCGGTGTTATAACCGTACCGGAGGAAGTGGAAAACAGGATGCGAGGGAAGAAAAAACATAGCTGATTATTCAAGATGTTTTGCGATAATATGAAGGAAGAATCTGAACTTCCCGAGATAGTTCTCACTCAATTCCCATGAGGTTTATGTGATACGGCTGAAACCCTTGAAAATACGGGATTTTCTGGCAAAAATGCTTGCAAATCGGCCGGGTATACGATATAATATTAAGTGAAAAGTATCACTCAATATTAAGAGTAAAAAAGGAGTATATCGTGTATCTGGATTGCAGGGTAGAGATCCCCAATGAACCGGGGAAAATCAGCCGTTTTAAGAAAGGGAAAACAGTTTACATAAGATATGTTGTGAGTCGCACATATCATCCGGACAAAAAGTATAATGTTCCGGATCATAAGACCATCGGGAAGCTGGATCCGGAGAATCCAGCACAAATGATTCCGAATGAAAATTTTTTGAAATACTTTGGCGATGTTGAATTGCCTGAGATAAGAAATAATAGTGAGAGAAGCAGCTGCATTCGGATC
>JALERM010000029.1 GCA_022764165.1 Eubacterium sp.
CCATCATATTTGTGTATTTTTCCAGTTTTGCTTTTTCTTCGGCAACTTTGCTTTCCGGTGCTTTGCTGATGAAACGTTCATTGTTCAGCATTCCGTTGACACGTGCCAGCTCTTTTTTCAGTTTTTCTTCTTCTTTGTGAAGACGTTCAATCTCTTTTTCAATATCTACCAGTTCTGCAAAAGGCATATAAATGACTGCCTTTGAAGTCACAGCAGATACGGCATCCTCTCCGATGCCCTCTTTGTTTGCCTGAATCAAAACTTCACTGGCATAACCAAGGGTTGCAAAGAATACTTTTCCATTCTCAAAAATCTGACGGATTTCTTCCTCTTCGGAGACAACAAATACTTTTGCTTTTTTGCTCGGAGGAACATTCATACCGGTACGTACATTTCGGATGCTTCTGACTGCCTCTTTCATGATTTCTACCGCATGCTCATCTGCTTCAAACTTCCACTCCTCTTTTACAACCGGCCAGGAGGAGATCATGATGGATTCTTCTTCCGGACACAGGGTGCAGTAGATTTCTTCCGTGATGAAAGGCATATATGGATGAAGCAGTTTCAGTGCGTTTGACAGAACCGTTTTCAGTGTCCATAATGCAGCTGCTTTTGTTGTATCTTCATCATTATAGAGTCTCGGTTTTACCATTTCGATATACCAGTCGCAGAATTCTTCCCAGATAAAATCATATACTTTCTGAACGGCAATACCCAGCTCATATTTATCCATATTTTCGGTTACTTCCTGAGCCAGTTTGTTTACTTTGGAGAGAATCCATTTATCTGCACCGGTCAGTGTATTCAGATCGATGTCCTGACTGATTTCTGCTTTTTCCAGATTCATCATAATGAAACGGGAAGCATTCCATACTTTGTTGGCAAAGTTTCTGCTGGCCTCTACTCTCTCCCAGTAGAAACGCATATCATTACCAGGTGCATTTCCGGTGATCAAAGTCAGACGCAGTGCATCTGCACCGTATTTGTCAATAACTTCCAGAGGATCGATACCATTTCCCAGAGATTTACTCATCTTTCTTCCCTGAGAATCACGAACCAGACCATGGAAGAGTACGGTATGGAACGGTGCTTTTCCCGTCTGCTCATAGCCGGAGAAAATCATACGGATTACCCAGAAGAAAATGATATCATAACCGGTTACCAGCACATCTGTCGGGTAGAAATAATCCATCTCTTCGGTTTTTTCCGGCCAGCCCAGTGTGGAAAATGGCCACAGTGCAGAGGAGAACCAGGTATCAAGAGTATCCTCATCCTGATGGAAATGAATATGTCCACATTTCGGGCATACCGTCGGCATTTCTTTTGCCACTACAGTCTCTCCGCATTCATCACAATAATAAGCCGGAATCCGGTGCCCCCACCACAGCTGACGGGAGATACACCAGTCACGGATATTGTCGGTCCAGTTAAAATATGTCTTCTCCATACGTTTCGGAAGAAGCTGAATCTCACCATTTTTGATACCTTCTACTGCCGGTTTGATCAGTTCATCCATCTTTACAAACCACTGCTGTTTAATCATCGGTTCTACGGTAGTACCGCAGCGGTCATGGGTTCCTACATTATGAGAATGAGGAACAACCTTTACCAGAAGGCCTGCTTCTTCCAGATCTTTTACCAGTGCCTTCCTGCACTCATAACGATCCATACCTTCATATTTTCCTGCCAGACGGTTCATGGTGGCATCGTCATTGATAACCACTACTTCTTCCAGATTATGACGTTTTCCAACTTCAAAGTCATTCGGGTCATGAGCCGGTGTAATCTTTACACAGCCGGTTCCAAATTCCCGGTCAACATAGGAATCCGCAATAACCGGAATCTCCCTGTCTGTCATTGGCAGCTTCAGCATCTTTCCGATAATGTCCTGGTATCTTTCATCTTCCGGATTGACCGCAACAGCTGTATCACCAAATAATGTCTCCGGTCTTGTGGTAGCGATCTCTACAAATCGTCCTTCCTCACCTACTACCGGATAATTGATGTGCCAGAAAAATCCATCCTGTTCTTCATGCTCAACTTCCGCATCGGAAATGGATGTCTGACAAACCGGACACCAGTTGACAATTCTGGAACCCTTATAGATCAGTCCTTTTTCATATAATTTGATAAATACTTCCTGTACAGCGTTGGAACATCCCTCATCCATAGTGAAACGTTCTCTCTCCCAGTCTGCGGAAGCTCCCAGCTTTTTCAGCTGATTGATAATCTTTCCGCCGTACTCTTCCTTCCATGCCCACGCATGCTCCAGGAACTCTTCCCGGGTCAGATCTGCCTTATCGATTCCCTGTTCTTTTAATTTCTCAATAACCTTTACCTCTGTAGCAATTGCCGCATGGTCAGTTCCCGGCTGCCACAGTGCCTCATAGCCCTGCATTCTCTTGAAACGGATCAGAATATCCTGCATGGTCTCATCCAGTGCATGTCCCATATGCAGCTGACCGGTTACGTTCGGCGGGGGCATAACGATAGTAAATGGTTTCTTATCTCTGTTAACCTGTGCGTGAAAATAACCGTTGTCCAGCCATTTCTGATATAAACGGTCTTCCAGACCCTTCGGGTCATAAGTCTTAGCCAATTCTTTGCTCATGATTTCCTCCTTAAACTGAAAAAAACCCTCCACGTATCTCTACGTGAAGGGCGAATATCTCGCGGTACCACCTTACTTATATGAAATCAGCCACTTCGCCTTTTTCATACATCTCCATCATCCTGTAACGGGGATGAATCGTGAAAACCTACTTTTGCGTAACCTGCTGTTCAGTTCCCCGGTTCCAAAGCTACCTTCCACATATACGTTCCGCGGATACCTTTCAGCCGGTGAGCATCCTTCTCTTTCGGGGTAGTATGTGTACTCCTCTTTGTCACAACCTTTTGCTTTTCAGCTTGTAATAAATATAGTAGGCTTTTTTTTATTTGTCAAGGAAATTTTTTATCTCAGCACCTTACTTTCATTGAGCACCAGTGTACTGTAAAGGAACAGCACATCACAATCCGTAAAATTCACATAGTCTCCTAAAAGTGCCGGAGCTATATACCGGGTATCCACAAGAGTGATTTTCGAATATCCTTCAACCAGCCAGGGTATCAGGGAAGAACCAAAAGAATCCCGGAAAACAACCAGTTCCCTTTCATCATCAGCAAGGGGATTTTCAATCGTCTGCACCGCTGCGGCTCCGGAAAGGAAAAATTCATAAGGATCTTTACTCTGAAGTTTATCAAAATCGTAAATACTACCCGTAAGGCCTGTCTCCACATTGTACACCACTGCACCAGAAATACTGTCCCCGGTCACATATTGAATCCTGTCCGGCCTCAGCGGCAGTGCCGACTGTCCGTAATAAACACCGTAAAAATCAATTCCAGCGTCATTGACAGTATAAGATTCTGTAAGCTCAACTCCCAGAGAATCAGCCAGTTTTTTTGCTGCCGGAAGAATCTTCTCCTGCCGCCAGTGTGTATCTGTACAATAGTAATCATCCACAGAAAGGGTATCCGTGATATCACAATACTCTGCAAAGGGCATCTTTCCTGTCAAAAGTGCTCCCATCCGTTTATAATCCATGGTCGGATAACCATTCTCTTTACCGAGAAAATAGTTCTTATCGGGAACGATGGAAACAATGATTTTGTTAACATCATCAGCCAGGTACTCATCATATATATTTTCAAATTTACCAGCTGCGTCCAGGACAGAATTCTCATTCAGCGGATACACCAGCTTTGCGGCAATACCATCTTCCACATATATTCCGTTGTTATCCTTCAACCGAAACAGATCATACTGTGCAAAAGCTTTCACCCTCCGAAAACTTTCCCGGAGAGGAAACTGATCAAGAGAATAATTCTCAAAATCATCCATAAACTTCCCACTCTGAATCATTTCCATGGAAAATTCCGGAAACTTTGCAAGTTTTCTTCGTTCGCTTTCGGAAAATTCCTTCTGCGGAGTAAATAGACATCCCATTGAAAGAATCAGCATCAGTGCTGAAATAACACCGACCACATAGATACTGTAACTTTTTTTATTCAAAACCTGCCACCTCCTTAAAACCGGAAATAAAGAAATGGATTAAAAGAGCCATCCACAAGGTATGCAGTAACAAGGATGATAATCCCGCAAAGTACCAGTGGATATAGAACAGCAAATACTTTTTCCATTTTCCCACTTCGCAGTCTTTCAGATATTTTTTTCAAAAACGGCGTAGCCCCAAAAATTCCCATAACAAATATCACTGCGTAGCTTCTGACATAATATATCGTCTCCCCGGTAATAAAAGACAAACCACCCGCACCAAACATCGCCGCAAGATCAGACACTGCTGAACCCATACCTTCTGCATTAAAAATAACAAAACCTGTAACCACAAAAAACATCACATAAATATATCTCACAATGGCAGGCAGATGTTCAAGCATCTTTTTCAAAAACAATTTCTCGGCAATGAGAATCACAGCATACATAAGTCCCCAGACGATAAACTGCCAGCCCGCACCATGCCAGAACCCCGTCAGCATCCAGACAACAAAGATATTAAAAAACCAGCGTAGTTTTCCAACCCGATTTCCTCCCAGCGGGATATATACATAATCCCGGAACCAGGCTCCTAAAGACATATGCCACCGCCGCCAAAACTCGGTAACACTTTTTGAGATATACGGGTAATCAAAGTTCTCCGAAAAATGGAAACCAAAGATACGTCCCAGACCGATGGCCATGTCGGAGTAACCGGAAAAATCAAAATAAATCTGAAGCGTAAAAGCGATCGCATAGACCCAGTAAAAAAGAACCGATTTTTCTCCTGATGCTCTGAAAATGGAACACAACTGGCCAAAAGCATTGGAAATAAGCACTTTTTTCCCAAGCCCCACAACAAATCGTTCCACACCCTCTGCGGCAGCTTCAAAGCTGTGCTTCCTAATGGTCAGTTCTCCATCAATATCTGTATAGCGGACAATCGGTCCTGCTATGAGCTGAGGAAATAGAGTGACATATGTCCCAAAATCAACCATATTTCTTCTGGCACGGGCATTTCCCCGATAGACGTCAATCACATAGCTCAGAATCTGGAACGTATAGAAACTGATACCTATAGGCAGAGCAATTCTAAGCAGCGGTACCGAAGTTCCCGCCGCCGTGTTCAAATTCCGGATAAAAAAATCAGCGTATTTAAAATATCCCAAAAGCCCCACATGTATGACAATAGCAGCAGTCAAAAGGAACTTTCCTGCTTTCCTGTCCCGATATTTTTCTATCAGCAGCCCGAACACATAACTGATTACAATGGAAAATATCATCAAAAAAACATACCCTGGTTCTCCCCAGGCATAGAACAACAGACTGAACATCAGCAGCACAGCATTTTTCCATTGATCCGGCACGATAAAATAACAGACCATTACAGCCGGAAGAAAATAAAAAAGAAACGGTACGCTTGAAAAAAGCATTTTTCTCCTTTCCCCACCAGTCGTGGGATTTCAAAATTTTATAGTCAAAACGGACGACAGTACAGCCGCCCGTTTTCTTATCATCATTTTTACTTGTCAAGAACCTTATCCAGACTTCCACCGCAGACAGTAGTAAATGCTTCTTCGATTTCATCCACCGTTACCGTTTCCGCAAAAGAACTGTCAACCATGAAAAAGAGTACCAGATCCCCCTTCGTCATCGCTCTCAGGTTGTCTGCCTCCACACAGATCCATTTTCTCGGATCAATACCGTTCAACATCTCCTTTGCCACCTTCTCAGACTCTGCCGCATCCTTCACTCTGACAACTGCAAGAGAATACGCCTGGGAGCCCATCATCGGTTCAGATATTGCAGCTTCCTTAACATTGGACGCATCATCAATCCCCAGATTATATTTGACCGCCTCCGCATCTTCCAGATCTACAGGCATCGTCATAAGGTTAAGACCTACCGACTTTTCTGCATACACAGCCTCAATAATTTCTTCCGGAGTTCCCTCGGGAGCGGCACTCTGCTCCCCGGCAGAATCTTTACTGCCGCCACAGCCTGCAAAGCCAAAAGTGAATACAGCTACTGCAAGTAATAGTGTAACAATTTTTTTCATGTTCATATTCTCCTTTCTTTTGTGGGTTCCAATGCGACTCATCCAATCAGTACCTTCTTCCCCTCAAAGGCAAATCCATACTTACGTATCCTCTCTTTAGGAATTCCCCGTGCAATCAGATTTGATGCATACTGTTTCTGCTCTATCTGCTTAAGTGCTTCCTGCACTGTCTCCTTCAGCGTATCCTCGTCATCCGCATCATGTACCTTGAATTCAAGAATAATCGCATCATCCTCCGCTGGATTCTTCGGTTCCAGCATCACATCATATCTTCCAAATCCACTTTCTCTGTTGGAAGTTATCACATAGCGGTTCTGCAAATCCACCATCAAACCAAGCACAAATCCGTGATAAAATCGCTCCGGCTCCTCCATGGATGGATTTTTTCCAGTATCAAAATAACTGAAAGTACTTAAGGCAACTCGGTTCATATAAATATTCATAGCTTTTTTATCATCAAGCAACAACGCTTTAATAAAATCATTGTAATCTGCTTCTGCTCCCGAAAACCAGGTACTTATCATATTCCGGAACATCAGTTTTACTTCTAAATTAGTAATCGCAAGCTCATACTGGGGCTGTGCCGTTTCTGGAATATCACAATATTTTTCATAGGAAAGCACCTTTAAATATCCGCAGGCCAATAACAGACTCCAAACTGCCCTTTCATTTCCATTCAGCTGATTATATACAATCTGCTCATCAATGGGCGAATAAATGGATTCCCCTCTCAGTAATATTTCAAATTTTTCTTTAATCTTCCGGTCTCCTTCACGAATCAACTTTCCAACCAGACTATTGGAACTTGTGTTAGCCCAATAAGTGGTAATATTTCCAGAATCCAGGAAATTTAATATGGACCACGGATTATAAATATCCTTGTGCTTTCCAAAAATAAATCCATCGTACCATTGTTTTACTTTATTTGTTTCTTCTCCCAATCCATATTTTTTCATTGCAGTAAATACTTCTTCTTCCGTAAAGCCAAAAGATGTAGCATATTCATCAGAAGTAGTCGTTACAACTTTAAGATTATTCAAATCAGAAAATATAGATTCTTTACTTACTCTCGTAATCCCAGTCATAAGTCCACGTTCAAGCCACGGATTTGTTTTGAATGTGGCATTGAACAGACTTCTGGTAAATGCCACCAGTTCATTCCAAAATCCATCCACATACGCTTCCTGCATAGGCGTGTCATACTCATCCAGTAAAATAATAACCTTTTTCCCGTAAAATCGGTGCAGATAATCCGACAACTGATACAGTGCAAGGGAAGCATCACTGTCACGCATATCTACCGATATCCTGTCAAAATATTTTTTGTCTTTATCTGTCAGCACATCACTGTCCCTTAAAAAAGAATATTTCACATACAAATTCGTGAGAAGCTGGCATATTTTGTCTCTTGTATTAGCATAATTCTGCTCTTTTACATTGGCAAATGACAAACTGATTACCGGATACGTTCCCTGTAAATTATGGTACTTTTCATCTTCCCAGATGGAAAGCCCATCAAACAAATCTCTCCGCTCTGCGTAATCCACAGAAAAAAACTGCTCCAACATACTCATATTCAAAGTCTTACCAAAACGACGGGGGCGGGTAATCAATGTCACATCATCACCGCTTTCCCACCACTCTTTTATAAAATAGGTTTTATCAACATAAAAATAATGATTATCGATCAGTTTGCCAAAACTTTGAATTCCGATTGCTACCTTCTCTGCCATCATAACCTCCCTGATGCTGCAATACTCCTAACAATAATTATTTAACCTGTTCTTTTTTATTCTACCACAATTGAAAAACTTATACCATATGTTCCTGTATCAATCTGTCTATAACAGGAACCGCTATCGTTTTCTGTTTTAATGCCTTTATTCCCAAAATAATGAAAATTACTTTTTTAATAATCTCAACACTGCCTGCAATTGTAGTAAAAACAGTGGCTGTCGACAAGGCTCCCAAGCCTCCACTAAGCGTAAAAATAAGATTATTTACCATACTGCTCGTATTGGGAATCAACTGAAAAGGTGCCTGCAGCAGTGAAAAAAACACTAATAAAGAAACTGCCTTCACCGCACATCTTTTCAGCCACACATTCTGTTCACAAAGCAATACATAACCCGCCAATACGACTGCAGGCAAAAATCCTGAAAACAAACTTATCAAATACATTGCTGAGCCCAATAACCCTACTGAAACTCCTAATCTTGCTTTTTGCATACTCGTCCTCCTGATATACACTTATTTTAATAATAATCACTCAAACTTATCTTTTGTACAAATCATAGGGAAATTTATATACCACAGATGTGTCCTCCATAGAACGGGATTTCAATTATTGATTTGGGATTCTTGTTTCGGATAAAAATAAAGATTTGCGGTTATACAGCCAGAATATGAAGCATATAGAATAGGGAATTGAAAGTGGACATGTCAATCATAACATTTTAATCGAACCAATGCAAGAAAAAGCGTTCGCCTTTTTTCGATGGACAAGGGACAGGCACCTGTCCGTAAGAATATGTATATTCTATGGATAATGATCATCAAAAAGAGCTTCTTATTGTTCTGGAATCCTTGGTAAAATATCTTAAAAAGTAGCAATGCCTGCCACAATCTCTGTGGCAGGCATTTTAACAACTGGACAAATATATCTGCATTTTACCGAATATCATACACACTCCGCAGCCGCAGCCCACCTGCAAGCTGTTCCTTCACCTGTGCTTCCCAGTCAACATTTCCCAATTCTTCTCTGCAGGCACGTCCCAGGATTTTAACTCGTTTTTCTCCCGCATTCATATCGAAATAGTTATCGGAAAGTATCAGATCCTCATTTTCATTCAGGATTTCCACACCTTTAGCATAGGCCTCCGCTCTGACAATAATCTCATCTCCCGCAATCCGATAAGTCAGTTTTGGATTCAGATAACGGAAATATTTCGGGTAAGAGAAGATTACCGTTCCTTCAGATATGCAGCTTCCATTTTCCCAGGCTTCATAGCTGACATACTGGCTGAAATAATCCACCTCCGGGAATTCCACTTTATCCAGCCACACGCTGGAAAGTGCCGGTACATTCACATCTGTTTCTTCCTGATAAACAATGGAACTGTCTGCATTGCGCAGTGCCCATTTCACAGTAACGGTTCGATCAGTCAGAGTCTCATTGGTCACATTCAGGCGAATGGACTTTTCGAATTCAAAATGTTCCCGGTTCATATCTGCCGCAGCAGTCATCCAACCCTGCTCTTCACAGGAAATCATGACCGGAGCAAAGAAACGCTTCGCATAATAATGAAGAGCTTTCCATCGTCCATGGTAATCAATAGAAGCCCAGGAAGCCACCGGCCAGCAATCATTCAGCTGCCAGTAGATTGCCCCCATACACCTGCCTCTGTTTCTTCTGAAATGCTCTACACCATACTTGATAGCTTCTGCCTGCAGCATCTGTGAAGTGTACAGAAGCACCGGAAACTGTGTGGGATAACGGAAGGTCTGCTGAAGATAATTCAAAATCTTACCATTTGCCCCTGCATTTCTCTGATGTTTTTCCATGATATAAGAGAAAATATTCCAGTCCTCCGGATCATCACTGATTGTCTCTATGGTTTTCATGGAAGGGAATGACTGGAAACCAAACTCGCTGACATAACGGAAATAGTAATTCCGGTAATCAGAAAATGGTTTATTTCCATGCCACACATCCCAGTAATGAACATCACCTCGATTAGGATCCCGTGGATCATCAAAGGATCCTCCGGAAGACGGACTTGCCGGCCAATAAAACGTATCCGAGTCATACATTTGTACAATCTCAGGAATCAACCGCTCATACATAATCAGGTAATCTTTTACTTCTGAGGGCTTAGATACCCACACACCCTCATTGACAAACTGTTCCATTTCATTGTTGCCGCACCAAAGACCAAGGGAGGCATGATGGCGAAGCCGTTTGACATTATCGATAAATTCGGCACGGATGTTAGCCTCAAATTCCGGTGTCAGATCATACACTGCACAGGCAAACATGAAATCCTGCCATACGATCAATCCCAGTTCATCGCAAAGATCATAGAACCAGTCTTCCGGATAATAACCACCGCCCCACACACGAATGGCGTTGAAATTGGCAGCCTTACACTGTTCCAGCAATTTTCTGGTTGTTCCCGGAGTTATTCTTCCCAGCAAATGATCCTCCGGAATATAATCAGCTCCCATGGCAAAAATATCTTTTCCATTGACCTGATGAGCAAAGCTGACACCCCACTCATCCGGTTCTACATGCATGGTCATCGTGCGAAGTCCAATCCTTCTCTCCCAGGTATCCACTTCTTTTCCGCCCCGATATAAAGTCACCGAAATCTGATAAAGCGGCTGGTCACCCAGACCATTGGGCCACCAAAGCTTCGGTTCTTCCACTGGAATCTCCTTCGGTGAATGTTCTGTCGTATGACTCTTTCCATCCGGATCTGTCACTGTCACGCAATAACTATAAGTCTCAAACTCATCCACAGACATTTCATTTTTCAGATTGTCCGCAGGGTTCAATTGTACGCTAAGATTCAGGAATACTTTTCCATCTTTATGTTTCTGGCGAATCTGCACACTGTCAATTCTTGCATCTTCCACAGCCAGAAGATAAACCGGTCGATAAATTCCCGCATCCGGCAAATGAGCACCCCAGTCCCATCCAAACATACAGTGGGCTTTACGGATATGTACAAAACCTTCCATTGCATCCTCGCTGCCTCTTGTAGGTCTTTTTTCGTACGCATCCCGGATATATTTTAATGGAGAATGAAAATATACCCGGAGGATATTCTCTCCCTCTTTCATTACATCTGTCACATCATATTCCCAGATCCGATGCATATTCTCTGCCTGACCAACCAGTTCATCATTCACATAAATATCCGCAATCGTATCCAGCCCCTCAAAACGCAGCCAGATTCTTCTTCCGGGTTGAATTTCAGCTCCGGAAAATGAAGTCTCATACTCATAATCATCTTCCATCAAAACCAGGGCTTTATTCTCATTATCCTTCCAGAAAGGATCCTCCATCTTACCATTCTTTAAAAGATCCGTATATACGCTGCCGGGAACACAGGCTCCCATCAAGTCCTCATCACCTACACGGCGAAACCGCCAGTCCGTATCTATTTTTCTGCAAAACATCTTATGCCTCCATAAATTTCACAACATATAGTTTCATATTATCATTCCATTTTCTCCTTTTCAATGCCGTGCCTGTGATTTAGTTTATTTTTTCCTGAAGGCTGTTTATCAGGCAGCAATACAGGTATCTTTTATAGCTTTCCATCTCTTTTTCGTGAAATTCCGGGTTTCTGTTGATATAGACCCAGAAGTTCACGAAGCTTGAAAATATAGTGCATTTCTGCATTTCTACTGAAAGTGAAGAATCGACAAGGTTCTGACCTTTTTCATCGTACAGCAAACAATCCATGTGGTTAAATATCATCTCCGGACTGTATCCCACATCGATAGCCTCCTGTTTTAATGCTCCGCTAATCTGCATGGAATCCCGCGATACCTGACACAGAACCGCCAGAGAACCTTTTTCCTGAAAGATTTCTTCCAGCCAGTTCAATACCTCCACATATTTGGCTTCAAAACTGCTCAGTCTGCCTATTCGATGTTCGATTTCCTCAAAGCTCCGAAGAATACCATACAGAATTGCCCTGGCTATCATTTCTTCTTTACTCCTGAAATATTCATATGCCGTTCCTTTTCCAATTCCTGCCTTTTCGGTTATCTCCGCTACTGTCAGACTGCTGAGATTCTTACCCTCTTCCATCAAATGAATCACAGCATCATACAGTTTTTCTACCTTTGCAGGTAATTTATCTGTGATGTTCCGATATCCCTCTTTCATACTTCACCCCCTCGTATTTACACAGTTTCCGAAATATCATCCTGATTTTCCAACTCTTCATCACTGATCATATGATACTGTTTCCGATTCAACACATCGTAGATACACGGTACAACAAACAGGGTCAGAACGGTACCATAGATCAAACCTCCAATGGTAACAACGGCCATAGGCTGAACCATATCTGCTCCCATACCAAGACCTATACTCATAGTAGAAAGTCCGAGAATAGTTGTCAATGCAGTCATCAGAATCGGACGCATTCTTGTCTTGCCTGCCAGAATCAATGCCTGCCGTTTTTCCATCCCCTCACTTCTCAGCTGATTCGTATAATCCACAAGCACAATACCATTATTTACAATGATACCGGACAGCATAACAAATCCAATCAGGGCAATGACACTGACTTCCTGATCAGCAATTACCAGACCAAAAAGTCCGCCTGTAAATGCCAACGGCATGGTAAACATAACAATAAACGGAGACAGAAGAGACTGGAACTGAGCTACCATGATAAGATAAATAAACACAACGGCAAGCCCCAGCATTTTCATCATCTCAACCATAGCTTCTTTAATGGTTTCGTCTTCTCCGGTCATCTTAACAGAATATCCATCAGGAACCTCATATTTGTTCAATTCCTTTTCCACTTCGTTTCCCACAAGACCTACATTGTAGCCATTCTGCAGCTGTGCAGATACCGTAATATAGCGGGACTGATTCACCCTTTGAATAGAGTCTGGTCCCAGTGCATCTTCAAAGGATGCAATGTCTTCCAGAGGAATATCTTCTGTATTTCCTTCCAGATCGGTTGCTTCGATGGTAAAGTCTTTCACATCGTCACGGGTATATTTTATCTGTTTTTCATCAATCACTACCACATCATAATCTTTACTTTCTGTGGAAAGTGTGGTGGCACTTCCCTGTTCTGCCAGCTTTTTCTGAATCTGCATATACACCTGTGCAACTGTCAGATTATGCTCCGAAGCCGCTGCTTTATCAATGACAAGACGCAGTTCTTCTGTGGCTTCTTCCATACCATCGGAAATTTCCTCCAGACCTTCTGTATTTTCCAAAATATCCGTGATATCTGCTGCAATCTCCTGCAGCTTATCCATTTCTTTGCCTCGAATCTCTATCTGGATACCACTTCCACCCAGGGCGGACATATCCATATTGTTGGTGCTGACCTGCAGTTCGCAGTCCAGATCCTTCGTCCGATCCAGAATTGCCTGTTCCAATTCTTCTCCCGTCAATTCTTTTTTCTCTGACAAAATCAGATAGATGGAAGTCTCTTCTGTGGAAGTATTTCCCCCCAGGCCCATCAAGGAAGCTCCGCCTCCTGCCATAGCACCCATTTCTTCAATATCACTGATATCACCCAGACGTTTCATCACCTCATCGGTCATTGCTCCGGTCTCTTCCATACTGCTTCCTTCCGGCATAGTAACCATAATGGAAGCCTGTGTACTTTCCATATCCGGAATAAATGCCGTACCTTTCCGAAGGGCAAGAACGCCGCTTACAATTAACAGTGCCAATGCCCCAATCAGAACAAATGCTTTCCTTCTCAGTACAGTTTGCATCAGTGTTTCATACGCTGCCGTCATCCGATCCAGCAACGGATGTTTCTTGTCACTGCTCTTTTTCAGCACACCCACTGACATGGCCGGAACCAGTGTCAAAGCGATTACAAGGCTGGCAAGCAGAGAGTAACCAATGGTCAGACCCATATCCACAAATAACTGACGGGTGATACCTTCCGTAAATACAATCGGCAAAAATACGCAAACTGTTGTCAGAGTGGAAGCGGTGATCGCACCGGCCACCTGACGTGCTCCCTGTACTGCTGCTTTTCGGATTGGAACACCCATATTCCTCAGACGATAAATATTCTCAATAACAACGATTGAGTTATCCACCAGCATACCAACACCCAGTGCCAGACCGGACAGGGAAATGATATTCAGGCTGATTCCACTGAAGTACATCAGCACAACTGCACCTAACACACTGATGGGAATGGAGCATGCCACAACGCCTGTGGGACGGATATCTTTCAGGAATAAAAACAGAATCAAAATTGCCAGAACCGCACCGGAAAGCAGATTATTCAGCACGGAATTGACAACCAGATCAATGTAGATTCCCTGATCCATCAGAGCTGTGATATGCAGCCCTTCATAATTTTCCATCAATTCATCAAACTTGTCTTTGATGCGGTCGGACACTTCTCCGGTGGAGTAACCGGTCTGCTTCTGCATGGTAAATACAATGCCCGGTTTTCCATTGATTCTTGCATATACCTGATCCGAGTTATCCGTCACAGTCACATCTGCCACATCAGACAAACGGATAGGATTCAGACCATCCAGTCCCATATCAAATAATACCAGCTGCTCCATATCGGCCGTGTCGGCAAATTTATCTCCCACACGCACCAGATAATCAATTCCTTCTTCGGTCACATAACCGGCAGGCATACGGAAGTTCTGTGCCGTCAGAATCTGAGAAATCATCTCCGGTGTCACCTTATCATCCAGTTTTGCCCCTTTCAGAGTTTCATCTTCCTTTTCCTCCAGCTGAGTTTTTCCCTCTTTCAGCTGTGCTTTTCCCTCGTCGATTTTCGTCTGTCCTGCGGAAATCTGAGCCGAAGCAGACGCCATTTCAATGGTGGCTGAAATTTCTTTTTCATTCAACATCGCCAGCGCTTCCTGCATGCTGACCTTTCCGCTGGCGATCTGTGCTTTCGCATCATTAATCTGTTGTTTTGCTGAGGCAAGCTGTTCTTTTCCGGCTGCGATCTGCTCCTTCCCGGCTGCAATCTGTGTCTTCCCCTCCGCAATCGTTTCAGCATCCGGAATCTGTTCCTGTGCCGCTTTCACCTGTTCAATTCCCGCATTAACCAATTCCAGATTGCTATTCATCTGTGTCAGGGTCGCATTCAGGTTTTCCGTTGTATATTCTGTAATACCAAGGGGTTGGAAAGCCTCGGCAAGCTGGGTCTCGATTGCTTCAATCTGCGGTGTAAGCATGTTTATCTTCTGATTGGCTATCACTTTATCCATCTCAGAAGAATTCGGATCTGCAAGAACCGACTGAGCCTCTGTAAGCTGTTGCTTTAAAGATTCATACTGACTTATCACACCGCTGTCATCCAGCTGCTGCAGACCGGCAATAGCTACTTCCAACTGTGACTTTTGTTCTTCCAGCTGTGCCAGCTTCACGGGCAGTTCTGCGGCTGCCTGTTCTGCCTGCAAAAGCTGCTGTTCCTGTTCTTCCAGCTCCTGCTCCCCTTTCTGCAGTTCTGCTTCTTTTTCCGTAATCTCGGAAAGCTTATTCTCCAGATCAATCTCTGTTTTTAAAACATCCATCTGTTTGGACTGCAGCTGGGACTTTGCTCCGGACAACTGCGATGCCATCTGATTTTTTCCGCTTTCCATCTGGGCTTTTCCACTGTCCAGTTCTGCCTGTGCCTTATCCAGTTCCGCCTCCGCATCAGCGATATCTTTTCTCGCATCGGCAAAGGACACGCCCAGTGCATCGGCAATTTTATTATTGACACTGTCAATTTTATCCTGACGAATCTCTACCTGGACACTTTCTTCGACCTCACCGGATGTTGAAACAGTCGCAACACCTTCCAGACTTTCCAGTTCAGACAAAATCTCATCATTTACCAGATTGGTAATCTGCACACTGTCCATATCATCTTTTTCAATGGCAGCTACCATGACCGGCATCATGTCCGGGTTCATTTTCACAATAATCGGATTACTGATACTGTCATCCCAATAAGACTGAATCTGATCAAGATTTTCTCTCATCTCCAGACTTACCGAATCCATATTGGTCGTCTGAGAAAATTCCAGAATAACCATGGAAACATTTTCACTGGACACAGACTGAATATTTTCTATATTACTTACTGTAGCCATCGCCTGTTCCACCGGCTTTGTTACAACCATCTCCACTTCTTCCGGACTTGCTCCCGGATATGTAGTCATCACCAGTGCATACGGCAGGTTAATACTCGGCAGTAAATCTGTGGTCATATTCATGAAGGAAACCACTCCAAGAATCAGAACCAGAACCACACCGACCATAACCGTATACGGTTTCTTTACACTGAACTTTGATAGCATAGATATATCTCCCTTTCTTTTAAGTATCGGAATCAAATCCGACCTTCATTTCCGACCGACCAGTCGGTTCTCAGAAGAATATACCATGATTCAGGCACAAAAAAAAAGACCATTCCGGGTCTTTAGAAAAATTTCATATTTGGGATGATGCACCCCGATAGCTGCTATACCTGCTGGCAATATGACTTAAGAGGAAACCGTATTATCAGTTGCGGAGGTAAATAATACAGTAAATCAAAAACTATCGGGGAACTGCACACCCTGCCGTTTAATCTTGCATAAATTCAGCATAAGGTTCCACAGTTCTCGCTCGCCTGCAGACATTCCATAGTGAAAACAGGACGTAAAACCTTTAACCGGAGGTTTTAACCTTATCGCATACCAAGCAGGTTTCCTGACTTACAGATCATCAGTAGGCTCTCCTTCTCATGCCGACAGCACAATGGACTATTGAGCTTCCCTCCCTGCATACAGTGACCGGATCGCTCAGGATTCTCACCTGATTCCCTCTCTCACCGGCAGTCTCTGACTGCAGATGCACTTGCTATGTTTATGGAATTTATACAAGAAATATTCTAACAGTTCCATATACATTCGTCAAGCATTATTTCATAAAAAAGACTTTCCTATTATACAAACAAGGCACCCCGAAGGATGCCTGTTCGTTCCTGTTTTATATACTTTTTAGAAGTTTGTAAACATTAGCGCTGTACTCGTCCTGATCCGTCACCGCCGGCAAGTTTAAGTACTTCGTCTATGGATACCATATTGTAATCACCCTCAATGGAGTGTTTCAGGCAAGATGCCGCTACAGCAAATTCAATCGTTGCCTGTGCATCGTAGCCATTCAGACATGCACAGATCAGACCGCCGCCAAAGCTGTCACCGCCACCTACGCGGTCTACAATGTGCATTTTATATTTTTTACTGAAATAATAGTCTGTGCCGTCATACAGCATTGCAGACCAGTTGTTGTCATTAGCAGAAAGGGATTCACGAAGTGTGATTGCTACCTTCTGGAAACCGAAACGGTCAGCCAGCTGTTTGGCAACATCTTTATATCCCTCGTGATTGACTGCTCCCTTTGTCACGTCTGTATCGGCCGCTTTAATACAGAATACATCAGATGCATCCTCTTCATTAGCAATGCAGACATCCACATATTTGCAAAGTTCACCCATCACCTGTCCTGCTTTTTCTTTGGACCACAGTTTGTTTCTGTAGTTCAGGTCACAGGATACGGTAATTCCTGCTTCTTTGGCAGCCTTGCAGGCTTCCAGGCAGATGGCAGCCACTTCATCATTCAGTGCAGGAGTAATTCCTGTAAAATGGAACCATTCCACACCTTCAAAAATCTTTTTCCAGTCAAAATCTGCTTTGCTTGCTGTCGCAATGGAAGATCCGGCACGGTCATAAATAACCTTAGACGGTCTCTGGGAAGCACCTTTTTCCAGATAGTAAATTCCCACACGGTCACCGCCGCGAACAATATCGGTAGTATCTACGCCATATTTGCGGAGAGAGTTTACTGCTGCCTGTCCAATTTCATGTGTCGGCAGCTTTGTTACGAACTTTGCATCAAATCCGTAATTTGCCAGAGATACGGCAACATTAGCTTCGCCGCCGCCAAATGTAGCACCATAAGTCTCTGCCTGTACAAAACGATAATATCCTTCCGGAGCCAGTCTCAGCATCAATTCTCCGAATGTAACAACTTTCTTTGCCATAATAATTGTTCTCCTCTTGAAAATATATACAGAGAAGAATCCCGCATGGCGGGACTCTTTCTCCATTGAAATATTTTTATGCTCTGATATCAGCTGCAAGTTTTACAGCTTCTGCAGTAAGTTCTTTAATTTTATCAAATTCTCCGGCTTTGATCAGATCGCCTTTTACCATCCAGCTTCCGCCGCAGGCAATAATTTTCTTAAAGTCAAGATAGGACTTTAAGTTAGAAGCATTGATTCCGCCGGTAGGCATGAATTTCATCTTTGTATAGGGTGCAGACATCGCCTTAATCATGGGAAGTCCGCCTGCTGCTTCTGCCGGGAAGAATTTTACAACCTCAAGACCAAGCTCAATAGCCTGTTCAATGTCGCTGGGGTTGGTTACACCGGGAGTTACGGGAATGTTTTTATCGATACAATATTTTACAACCTTCGGATTTAAGCCCGGGCTTACAATGAATTTTGCACCGGCATTTACAGCTCTGTCTACCTGCTCGGTAGTAAGCAC
>JALERM010000157.1 GCA_022764165.1 Eubacterium sp.
TTTTTTCAGAAGCATTGGGGAAAGTGAGTCCGAAGATCCGACGCTTACGGAGACTTTGGCGCGAAGGCTTTCCTGAGCGTCAATTTAGTCGTAGTTAGCGGCTAGCTGAGGAGGAACGGCCTGCTTCTGAAAAAATGAGAAGTAGTTTCCGTCCTTTTCCAAATAAATATGATAGATGGAGGTCTATATTGTGGCTGATTTTACCAATGAAATAAAGAAACGACGTACATTTGCGATTATTTCCCACCCGGATGCAGGTAAGACAACGCTGACGGAGAAGTTTCTGCTTTACGGCGGTGCGATTAATCTGGCCGGCAGTGTTAAGGGTAAGGCAACCGCCCGCCATGCGGTTTCTGACTGGATGGAGATAGAAAAAGAGAGAGGTATTTCAGTTACTTCCTCTGTGCTGCAGTTCAATTATGACGGATACTGTATTAATATTCTGGATACACCGGGACATCAGGATTTCTCGGAGGATACCTACCGTACGCTGATGGCGGCAGATTCAGCGGTTATGGTGATTGATGCATCCAAAGGTGTGGAGGCCCAGACAAGAAAATTGTTTAAAGTCTGTGCGATGCGCCATATTCCGATTTTTACATTTATCAATAAGCTGGACAGGGATGCCAATGATACGTTTGAACTTCTTGATGATATCGAAAAAGAACTGGGAATTCCTACCTGTCCGGTCAACTGGCCGATTGGTTCAGGAAAAGCTTTCCGTGGTGTGTATGACAGGAATACCCGCAAGGTGCTGACATTCTCAGACACTATGAAAGGAACCAAAGAGGGTGTCATTGAAGAAGTGGATGTGGATGATGACAGCCGGATGAGTGAGATTATGACAGAAGATCAGAAGGAACAGCTTCTGGAGGAAATTGAGCTTCTGGACGGTGCCAGTGCGGAATTTGATCTGGATGAAGTCAGCTGTGGAAAACTGTCTCCCGTATTCTTCGGATCTGCACTGACCAACTTTGGAGTGGAGACATTCCTGCAGCATTTCCTGAAGATGACCACATCTCCGTTGCCGCGTACGGCAGACTGTGGAGAAATCGATCCTATGAAAGAAGATTTTTCCGCATTTGTGTTCAAGATTCAGGCAAATATGAATAAGGCTCACAGAGACAGAATTGCATTTATGCGAATCTGTTCCGGAAAATTTGATGCCGGAATGGAAGTCTACCATGTACAGGGCGATAAAAAGATGCGTCTTTCTCAGCCTCAGCAGATGATGGCACAGGACCGTCATATTGTGGATGAAGCGTATGCAGGAGATATTATCGGTGTCTTTGATCCGGGTATTTTTTCCATCGGTGACACGGTCTGTGTGCCGGGCAAGAAGTTTGCCTATGAAGGAATCCCTACCTTTGCTCCGGAGCATTTTGCCAGGGTGCGTCTGCTGGACAGCATGAAGAGAAAGCAGTTTGTTAAAGGTGTGAACCAGATTGCCCAGGAGGGTGCTATTCAGATTTTCCAGGAATATATGGGTGGTATGGAAGAAATTATTGTAGGCGTTGTGGGTGTCCTTCAGTTTGACGTTCTGAAGTATCGTCTGGAAAATGAATATAATGTGGAGATTCGTCTGGAAAATCTGCCGTATGAACATATCCGCTGGATTGCCAATAAGGAAGAAGTAGATGTGGCAAAACTGACAGGAACCTCCGACATGAAGAAAGTGAAGGATATGCGCGGCAATCCGCTGCTGCTGTTTGTCAATTCCTGGAGTGTGGGAATGACACTGGATAGGAATAAAAACTTAAAACTGGAAGAGTTCAGTAAAAACTAAGAAAACTCTTTTAATTTTCCTGAAATTTTGGTATAATATGATACAAGGGTCGAGAACACAAAGTGCGGAGAAATCCGAGTATCATAATATTCAAGGATTGAAGTGTAATTTAGAACAGGTACGGTTGGATAATCCTGTTCATACTTTCAGGAGGGTTATGCTATGGCAGAAAATAAAAAAGATGTAAGAGATACGTATACAATATATGATGATCAGACAATCGGAAAAGTGCAGATCGCTGATGAAGTGGTAGCGATCATCGCGGGGCTGGCAGCCACAGAAGTGGAAGGAGTAGCCTCCATGGCCGGCAATATTACCAACGAACTGGTTGGCAAGCTGGGTATGAAGAACCTTTCCAAAGGAGTAAAAGTGGACGTACTTGAGGGTGTTGTCTGCGTGGATCTCAGCCTGAACCTGTCCTATGGATTCAGTATTCCGCAGACCTGTAAAAAAGTACAGGAAAAAGTGAAAGCTGCTATTGAAAATATGACAGGATTGCAGGTGTCCGATGTGAACATCAGTATTGCCAGTGTAGAACTGGAAGAAGTGAAATAAATGAAACCAGGGAGTCTGCAGCAAAGACTCCCTTTTTTCACATAAGGAGGATAGAATGGGTAGAAGAGAACAGAGAGAAAGTATTTTTCATTTATTATTTATGACAGAATTCAATCCATCTGAGGAGATTCCTGAGCAGAAACAGATGTATCTGGATAATATCGAGGAACTGCAGGAAAAAGATCAGAGCTATATTCAGAATAAGTTTGAGAATATCCGGGAGAAAATCACAGAGATGGATGATATCCTGAATCAGTGCAGTAAAGGATGGAAGACGAGCAGAATGGGTAAAGTTGATCTTTCTATTCTGCGCCTTGCTGTCTATGAAATCCTTTTTGATGAAGAGGTACCGGATAAAGTGGCCATCAACGAGGCGGTGGAACTGGCAAAGAAATTTGGAGGAGATGAGTCTCCTTCCTTTATTAATGGAGTATTGGGTAAAGTCGCTGCCATGAAACAGTAGGACTATCTGGAAGAAAATGATATGGGAAGTATATATTCGGTAGGTCAGGTGAACACCTATATCAAAAATATGTTCACCCAGGATTTCATGCTGAACCGTATTTCGGTTCGAGGTGAAGTGAGCAACTGTAAGTATCATACCTCAGGACATTTGTATTTCTCTTTGAAAGATGCTTCCGGTTCGCTGGCATGTGTGATGTTTGCAGGACAGCGGAAAGGATTGGCATTTTCCATGAAGAATGGAGACCGGGTGGTGGTTTCCGGAAGCGTGAGTGTCTATGAGAGAGACGGCAAGTATCAGCTGTACGCCAGAGAAATCTGTCTGGAAGGTGCCGGGATTCTTTACGAAAAGTTTCTGGCTCTGAAAGAAGAACTGGAAGAGATGGGAATGTTTGCACAGGAATATAAACAGCTGATTCCCCGGTATATCCGCAGACTGGGAGTGGTTACCGCACCTACCGGAGCAGCGATTCAGGATATACGCAATATTTCCTATAGGAGAAATCCCTATATAGAAATTATTCTGTATCCGGCTCTGGTACAGGGAGAAGGTGCAAAGGAGAGTATCGTAAAGGGAATCCGGGCACTGGAACAGCTGGGTGTGGATGTGATGATCGTAGGAAGAGGCGGAGGCTCCATGGAGGACCTTTGGGCTTTCAACGAAGAAGAAGTTGCAAGAGCTATTTTTCAGTGTTCTGTTCCGGTTATATCGGCTGTGGGGCATGAGACGGATGTGACGATCGCGGACTTTGTGGCTGATCTTCGGGCCCCCACACCTTCTGCGGCGGCAGAACTGGCGGTGTATGATGTACAGGCACTGCTTCAGCAGATGGAAGATTATCAGAAACACCTGCAGATTTCCATGAATCACCGACTGATGTTGATTCGTGAACGTCTGAATTATTATAAGACCAGAATCGGATATCTGAGTCCGGAGCATCAGATTCGTGAAAAACGTATGTATCTTCTGCAGACAGAAGAGAAACTGCAGGGACTGATGAACCAGCGGTTGGAGCATGAGAGACATCGTCTGGGAATCTATATTGAGAGACTGAAAGGACTTTCCCCTCTGGACAAACTGAATCAGGGATTTTCTTATGTGGAAAATGAACAGCATCAGGCAGTCACACGTGTCGGTCAGGTGCATGAGGGCGAATTACTTTGTATCCAGGTCAGTGATGGAAAAATATATTCCCGTGTAGAGCGAAAAGAAACAGGAGCAGACAGATGGCAGAGAAAGTAAAAAGTATGGAAGAGGCGTTCGCAGCTCTGGATGAGATTGTAGAACAGCTGGAGACCGGGGAAGGATCTCTGGAAAAAGCTTTTCAGAACTATCAGAAAGGCATGGAATTGTTGAAAGAATGCAGCAGCCAGCTTGATCTGGTGGAAAAGAAGATGATGCTGCTGAATGAAAAAGGTGAATTAAGTGAATTTTAATAAAGTACTGGAACAGAAAAAAGTTGAGATAGAACAGATGATTGCCGGTTATCTTCCTGAGGAAAAAGGTTTTGCAGCCGGCATGGCGCAGGCGATGAATTACAGTATGGAGGCAGGGGGAAAGAGACTTCGTCCCATGCTGATGCAGGAGGTTTACCGGATGTTCGGAGGAACTTCGGCGGTGATCGAGCCTTTTATGGCAGCGATTGAGATGATTCATACCTCTTCTCTGATTCATGATGATCTGCCTGCCATTGATAATGATGAATACCGCAGAGGAAAAAAGACCACGCATGCTGTTTACGGCGAAGCAGTAGGCGTTCTCAGCGGTGATGCACTGCTGAATTATGCCTATGAGACAGCCTGCAGAGCATTTACCATGGAACCGGTCAGTGAGCGGGTGGGTAAAGCCCTGACAGTACTTGCCGGTAAAACCGGAATCTACGGTATGCTGGGCGGACAGAGCGTGGATGTGACCAATGAAGGAAAAGAAATGTCCAGGGAAATGCTGGACTATATCTATAAGAATAAAACATCGGCACTGATCGAGGCTTCCATGATGGTGGGGGCTATACTGGCAGGTGCCGCAGAGGAACAAATTGCAGTCATGGAGAACATCGGCGAACGCATCGGACTGGCGTTCCAGATTCGTGATGACATTCTTGATATTACCAGCACAATGGAAGAACTGGGAAAACCGGTGTTCAGTGATGAAAAGAATCATAAAGTGACCTATGTAACACTTCGGGGACTGGAACAGGCATCCAGGGATGTGGAAATGATATCCGAAGAGGCGGTAAGACTTCTGAAAACTTTTCCACAGAAAGACGAATTTCTCGAGGAACTGGTGTGTTATCTGGTAAACAGAAAGAATTAAGTTGACAGATGAACAGAAAGTCAAAGGATGGAACATTATGATATTGGAACAAATAAAAAAACCGAATGATGTGAAGAAACTTACGCTTTCGGAATGTGTGACACTGGCGGAGGAAATCAGACAGTTTTTGATTCAGTCGCTCAGTGAGACGGGTGGTCATCTGGCGTCCAATCTGGGAGTGGTGGAGCTTACGATTGCCCTGCACAGGGTTCTTGAATTTCCTCAGGATAAGCTGATCTGGGATGTGGGCCATCAGGCTTATACACATAAGATCCTGACCGGAAGAAAAGATTTGTTTCCGACCCTGAGAAAAACAGACGGCCTCAGTGGATTTCCAAAAAGAAAGGAAAGTCCCTGCGATGCATTTGATACAGGACACAGCTCTACTTCCATTTCTGCGGGGCTGGGTATGGTGCGGGCCCGGGATCTGAAAGGAGAATCCCATACGGTGGTGTCTGTCATCGGGGATGGAGCTCTGACCGGCGGTATGGCCTATGAAGCCATGAATAATGCGGCAGAACTGCATAAGAATTTTATTATTGTCCTCAATGATAACGAGATGTCCATAACAAAAAATGTTGGTGGAATGTCTTCTTATCTGGGCAATCTGCGGACGGCATCTCCCTATACAGAACTGAAAGTAGGTATCTCACAGGCACTGAAAAAAATACCTAAAGTAGGGGATGGAATGGTGGATGCCCTTCATAAAACAAAGAGCAGCATAAAGCAGTTTGTCATACCGGGTATGCTGTTTGAACATATGGGCCTGACGTATCTGGGGCCGGTAGATGGACATAATATAGAACAGCTCATGAAAATCATGAAAGATGCCCAGAGGGTACAGGGACCGGTGCTGGTTCATGTGCTGACCCAGAAAGGACGTGGTTATGCACCGGCCATGCGCCATCCGGCAAGATTTCACGGAGCCGGTCCTTTCGAGATTGAGACAGGACTTCCCAAGAGCACCGGGAAGGCAACATATACTGATATTTTTTCTACAGTTATGCGGAAATTTGGAGACAGGGAGCCGGATGTGGTGGCTGTATCGGCAGCGATGGTTCCGGGAACCGGTCTGAAACGGTTCGGCAATATGTTTCCGGATCGTCTGTTTGATGTGGGAATTGCGGAGGAGCATGCAGTCACATTTGCTGCAGGGCTGGCTGTAGGAGGTCTTCGCCCCGTTGTGGCGATTTATTCTACATTTTTACAGAGAGCTGTGGATCAGATCCTCCATGATGTCTGTATGCAGAATCTTCCGGTGGTATTTGCGGTGGACCGGGCAGGTCTGGTGGGCAGTGACGGTGAGACACACCATGGTTGTTTTGACCTTTCCTATCTGTCCATGATGCCGAATATGACGGTAATGGCTCCCAAAAACAAATGGGAACTTTCGGATATGATGAAGTTTGCCATCCGTCAGTCCGGACCGGTGGCCATCCGCTATCCGAGGGGGGAGGCATATGACGGTCTGGAAAATCATCGTGATCCTGTGGTGATGGGGAAAGCAGAAGTACTGGAAAAAGGAAAGGGAGTTGCACTGCTGGCTGTGGGAAGTATGGTGAAAACGGCAGAGCAGGTGTGGCTGCGTCTTCAGAAGGAAGGCATCTGTGCTACCCTGGTAAATATGCGTTTTGTAAAGCCTCTGGATACCGGATTGCTGGATGAGCTGAGGAAGGAACATGACCTGATCATCACGCTTGAGGAAAATGTAAAAAGCGGTGGTTTTGGTGAACAGGTGATGGAATACTATACACAGCAGCAGTCGAATATCCATATGCAGATGATTGCTCTGGAGGATCAGTTTATTCCTCATGGAAGTGTTTCGGATCTGATGCGGCTGCAGAAAATAGACGTGGATTCGGTGGAGTGCCGTGTGAAAAACTGGATCAAAGAATACAGTACGGACGGGAGACAGGAATGAAAGAACGATTAGATGTACTGGTGGTCAGCCGTGGTCTGGCCCCATCAAGAGAAAAAGCGAAAGCAATTATCATGGCAGGCAATGTGCTGGTGGACGGTCAGAGGGAAGATAAAGCCGGTTCCATGTTTCCGGATACCGTGGAAATCACGGTCAAAGGTCATACCCTTCCCTATGTAAGCCGCGGAGGACTGAAGCTTGAAAAAGCCATGACTCACTTTGGTGTGACTCTGAAAGATAAAGTCTGTATGGATGTGGGTGCTTCCACCGGCGGTTTCACTGATTGTATGCTGCAGAACGGAGCGGTGAAAGTATATGCTATTGATGTGGGACATGGGCAGCTGGACTGGAAACTGAGAAATGATGAACGGGTTGTCTGTATGGAGCGGACCAATATCCGTTATGTGGTGCCGGAAGATATTCAGGAATTATCTCAGTTTACTTCTATTGATGTTTCCTTTATTTCCCTTACCAAAGTATTGCTTCCGGTAAGAAATCTGCTGACGGAAAATGGTGAGATTGTCTGCCTGATCAAGCCGCAGTTTGAGGCGGGAAGAGAAAAAGTGGGAAAAAAGGGTGTTGTCCGTGATCCGGCGGTGCACAAAGAAGTGATTGAAAAAGTAATTGCCTACGCTTCCAGTATTTCCTTCGAAATAAAAAATCTGGAGTTTTCTCCGATCAAAGGACCGGAGGGAAATATAGAGTATCTGCTTCATCTGCAGAAATTGCCGGAAGAGCAGATCGCTGCCGCAATTCCGGTGGATATTGATCGGATAGTGGCAGCGGCACATAAAGAACTGACGTGACAGACAGGTGGATGAATGGACAGATTTACGATTATTACCAATGGAATCAAAGATAAAAACCGGACGGTGACAAACCGGATCGCAAATTATCTTTGCAGTCATCAGAAAGAATGTCTGATTCTTCAGGCAGAAGAAAAAAAGGAACACCAGCCATATTATCATACAGATCCATCCCGGATTCCGGATGATATGCAGTGTGTGATCGTTCTTGGGGGTGACGGAACGCTGCTTCAGGCGGCCAGGGACGTGGTGGATAAAGATATTCCGCTGTTTGGAATCAATCTGGGAACGCTGGGTTATCTGGCTGAGATCGATCAGCATTCCATTTATCCTGCCCTGGACCGACTGATGAGTGACCGGTTTACCATTGAGCGCCGGATGATGCTCTCCGGAACAGTTATCAGAAATGGAGAAGTGATTGCCGGTGATACGGCACTGAATGATATTGTCATCAGCAGAGAGGGTGCGCTGCGTGTGGTTAAGTTTAATAACTATGTCAATAATACCTATCTGAATACTTATAAGGCAGACGGTATTATAGTCAGTACACCTACCGGTTCTACAGGCTACAGCCTTTCAGCCGGAGGCCCCATCATTTCACCGGAGGCTTCATTGATTCTGATGACACCGCTGGCACCGCATACGCTGAATACCCGAAGCATCGTGTTTCCGGCGGAAGATGTGATCACAGTAGAACTGGGACCGGGAAGAGACGGAGGCGTGGAACAGGGAGTTGCCTCTTTTGACGGGGCAGCCAGAGTACCGATGGTGACCGGAGACCGGATTGTTATAACGAGAGCAAAAAAGGATACAAAAATTATAAAGATTAATAATATCAGTTTTCTGGAGACACTCCGGGAGAAAATGAGCAATAATTAGGAGGTGTGCTAATGAAAACAGAGCGGCACGCTCAGATCATACGTCTGATCAGTCAGTATGATATTGAGACACAGGAAGAGCTGGCAGAGAAACTGAATCAGGCAGGGTTTCGGGTGACACAGGCCACGATTTCCCGTGACATCCGGGAACTGAAGCTCACCAAAATTGCAAAACCCGATGGTGGTTCCCGGTATGCGGTTCTCCAGAATACGAATCAGGAGATGAGCCAGAAGTATATCAATGTTCTGAAAGCATCGTTCCAGTCCATGGATCATGCACAGAACATTCTCGTTATCAAAACGGTATCCGGCATGGCCATGGCAGCGGCAGCAGCCCTCGACGATATGAATTTTCAGGAAATCGTCGGCTGTATTGCCGGGGACAATACAATTATGTGTGCCATCCGAAGTACGGATGAGGCTTTGCTTCTGATGGAGAAAATCCGTAAAATGCTGAATGAGTCATAAGGAGAAAAAATGTTATCTTATTTGCATGTGAAAAATCTTGCACTGATTGATGAGGCGGAAGTTGAATTTGGTTCCGGACTGAATATACTGACAGGAGAAACGGGAGCAGGAAAATCCATTTTGATGGGTTCTGTCAATCTGGCATTGGGTCAGAAGGTATCCCGGGAAATGATACGTAATCCACAGCAGCCTGCTCTTGTGGAACTGATTTTTCAGGTGGATTCGTCCCACTGTCTGCAGGCGCTGGAAGAAAAAGAAATAGCAGCAGAAGACGGACAGGTGATTATTTCCAGAAAAATCACACAGAACAGAAGTATCAGCCGGCTGAACGGCGAGGTTTGTACGGCAGCCCAGATCAGAGAAATCGCTTCTCTGCTTCTGGATATTCACGGACAGCACGAACACCAGTCACTGCTGTATCAGGAGCATCAGCTGGAGATTCTGGATGCTTACGGAAAAGAAAACATTGACCCCTGCCGCGAGAATGTAAAAAAAAGCTACAGAGAATGGTATGCTCTGAAAAAAGAACTGGAATCTTACCAGATGGATGAGGAATCCAGGAAAAGAGAAATGTCATTTCTGGAATTTGAAGTAAATGAGATTGAGGAAGCTCATCTGACTGCGGGAGAAGATGAAGAACTGGAAAAACGCTATCGGACGGCTCTGAACAGTAAAAAAATACTGGAAAGTCTGGGAGCAGTCAGCTGTTATACCGACAATGAACGGGGAGCCGGGGAACTGGTAGGGCGTGCCATTCAGGAAATGTCAGGAATTCAGGATAGTGAAGAGCGGCTTTTGCAGATCAGCAGTATGCTTACGGATGTGGAAAGTCTCCTTTCGGATATCTGCCATGAAGTGGCAGACTGTATGGATGAGCTGACATTTTCCGATGAAGAGTTTTACCAGATGGATGAACGGCTGAATGAGCTGAATCATCTCAAATCAAAGTACGGTTCCACGGTAGAAGAAGTACTGCAGTAT
Organism: Eubacterium sp.; assembly: GCA_022764165.1. Lineage (GTDB taxonomy): Bacteria > Bacillota > Clostridia > Lachnospirales > Lachnospiraceae > Oliverpabstia. The sequence goes on from JALERM010000157.1 coordinate 10,169, forward strand.
CAGGAGGAAAAGCAGAAAGAGCTGGAGAGACTGCAGAACTATGAGGCTTACCGGGAAGAACTGGAGCAGCGGCTGCAGATGAAAGAGACAGAACTGAATACATATTGTGAAAAACTTCATCAGCAGAGATGCCAGTGTGCAGAAAAGCTTACCGGTGAGATCACATCGGGTCTGCAGGATCTGAATTTCCTGGATGTGATATTTGAAATCGGCTTTGAAAAAACGAATCATTTTACACCAAATGGATATGATAAAATAGAATTCCGTATTTCCACCAATCCGGGTGAGCCGGTGCGTCCGCTGGCTAAAGTGGTTTCCGGCGGTGAATTATCGCGGATTATGCTGGCAATCAAAACTATTCTGGCCGATAAAGACGAGACGGAAACACTGATTTTTGACGAAATAGATACCGGAATCAGCGGTAGAACGGCACAGAAAGTGTCAGAAAAAATGGCTGTAATCGGAAGAAACCATCAGGTGCTTTGCATCACCCACCTTCCACAGATTGCCGCCATGGCAGACCGACATTTTGAAATTTTAAAAAAAGTGGAAAATGGGGAAACAACAACCAGAATCACAGAGCTGGATAATGAAGCTTCTGTCTGTGAAATTGCCCGTATTCTGGGCGGTGCCGAGATTACAGAACATACAATGATCAGTGCACGTGAAATGAAAGAATTGGCACAGAAACAAAAAAATGCAAGTGTGAAATAAGTTATTTATCACATACTAAGAGAGGATATTCCAGTTGAATATTCTCTTTTATTCATTTATAGGAAAATCCTTTGACTTTCCTATAAAACAATAAAGCCTCCGGCGGATTGCAGAGGTGCACAGATGTATCGTGTTATGCAAAGCATGATGCGCACCTCGCAGCAAGTACGCCGAGGCGGACTTGAAGAAAAGGATGTGATAAATGTTGAATAGAATAAAGCAGCGGTACCGATATTTTCTCTGCGGCTGCCTTGCGATTTGTCTGGGAGTTCTGGCAGCCCTTATTTATCAGTATGAAAAAAACAAAATACCGGATGAGATTCATGTGGCAGCGGATGCCCGGACAGACTGGAAAGAGAGTTTCTCTGATCCTCTGATCTCATGGGATGCAGCGGTAGAAACATCACAGAATGGAAATTACCGCATTTCCTGTCGATTATTAGGAATGATTCCACTAAAGACAGTAAAAGTATCTGCGGTGGAACCGCAGCAGGTATATGCCAGCGGTTCCCCGGTGGGCATCTATATGGAAACAAGAGGAATACTGGTGATCGACAGCGGTGAAATTACAGATGCTCAGGGAATCCGGCGTACACCGGCGGCACATATCATACAGCCGGGAGATTACATTCAATGTGTCAATGGAATAAAACTGACAGGAAAAAAACAACTGATACAGATGGTCAGAGAAAATCAGGGAGAACAGATGGAACTGGAAGTACTCCGGCAGGATGAACTGATCAAACTTGCGCTGACCCCGGTGCTTACGGAGGACGGAACATACAAATTGGGTATCTGGGTGCGTGATAATATCCAGGGAATCGGAACGATGACATACATTCGAGCCAATGGAGAATTTGCAGCACTTGGACACAGCATCAGTGATGTGGACACCGGAGAGCAACTTGCCATATCAAAGGGGGAATTGTATGATGCCAGAATCCTGTCGGTACAAAAAGGCACTGCAGGAAATCCCGGTGAACTGAGGGGAATCATCGACTATGACAAATCACACATCCTGGGAGAAATCACAGCCAATACAGGCAATGGAATCATGGGAAAACTGGCAGAACAGAAACAGACAACACTGAACCGGACCCTATACACAATGGGAATGAAACAGGAAATCCAAACAGGAGAAGCACAGATCCTGTGTGACGTGGGAAACGGAATACAGACATATCGGATAGAAATCACAGAAATCGACTGGAATGCAAGAGACAGCAATAAAAGCTTTATGATACATGTGGTAGATGAAAGACTTATGGAACGGACCGGAGGAATTGTACAGGGGATGTCGGGGAGTCCGATCATTCAGGATGGGAAACTGGTGGGGGCGGTGACCCATGTGCTGGTCAATGATCCGACGAGAGGATATGGGATATTTATTGAAAATATGCTCGAGCATTGAGCCGGGCAGCAGACCGAGGAAAAGACTCTGCGGAAGCTTGCTTCCGTCAGAGCCTTTTCCGAAGGGCTGGTATCCGGCGAAAGCCGGACAACCGGATGACACGAAGTGTCAGACGGTTGCTGCCCGGCGGAATAAAAGCAGCAGACCGAGGAAAAGACTCTGCGGAAGCTGGCTTCCGGCAGAGTCTTTTCTGAAGGGCTGGTATCCGGCGAAAGCCGGACAAGCGTCTGACACGAAGTGTCAGGCGGTTGCTGCCCGGCGTTGCATTATTCATGGTAGGCTCAAATGCTTGTTATTTTGGTTTCCATCCTACCTTTTTTGCCTATTGGTAGGCTTCATTGATTAGTTTTTGCATTTTCTTCCTACCGTTTTTCATTTTTGATAGGCTCTAATCATTGTTATTGAGATCTTCCGCCTACTTTTTGTTGATTATTATAAGCTATATCATTGGTTTATGGACTTTGTAGCCTACAGTTTA